>CAJXKR010000076.1 GCA_913055815.1 uncultured Desulfohalobiaceae bacterium
TAATATAAGGGGCATTGCCCGTATCAGGGTGTCGTGTCCCTTGCGGGGTATGAATTGGGCAATCATGGCCACGGTTTCCGCATTTTCCTCCAGATCAAACTCTTGCCTAAACCAGGAATCGTTGCATTCCTCCTGATAATCCTCATACTCCACTGCACTGGGTACGGTATAAATCTTTTCCTCCTCGATCCCTTCCCAAACCAATACTTCCTTTATTGCATGGGAAATAGCGATAATCCCATCGTACATACTGTATTTGTATCTCATTATCGCCGAGGACTCGGGGTTATCCACCCTGCGGGAGACAACCGTCTTGATGCCGCAAGCCCTTGCAGCAAGAGCCCCCCAGATATCGGCCCCCCTCCTGCTGTGAACATGCAATATATCCGGTGCCCTGGAGCGGAGCAGAAGCACGAATCTAAACAGGAATGTAATATCCAGATCTCCCTTGACAGAGACAGTATGACATTTATCAGCAACGTCCCGGCATTCTTCCAATATAGCACTATCCGGGGGACAGGCCAATTCGTTTTCCACATCAGTATAAGAGCCTAGTCCCTTAATCAGGTAGTAAACCTGCTTGGCACCACCATAGAGGTGCTTGCCTGTTTCCAAATGTAATATTCGCATCTGTCGCCTAATAATCCTGCTCATGAAAATTATTTTCCAACGAGTCCGGAAACTGTAAAAGTTCAATCCTGTCCATAACATCCTGGACTTGAATAGCCTGCATGCAAGGAAATTCGCTACCGCAAACCGGATTTCTCCTGCAGGGGGAGCAGGAAAATTGCTTGTAAATCACTTGCAGGCCAAAATTGCCGCTTTCCCTGTAGGGGCAGGTGGCCCCGAACAGTGCTACCGTGGGGACCTCTGACATACTGGCCGCATGGGTAAGTCCGGTATCCACACCTATCACAAGTACACTCCGGGAAATTATGGCCAGACTTTCCAGAAGCGCGGTCCTGCCTGTAAGATTGACCAGGTTGTCGCAGCAGTCTTGCAAGCCCTCCCCGGCTTCCCTATCTCCGGGACCTCCCAAAAGTACCACCGGCAAACCGTAAACATCCTGTAATTTCCGGATAAGCCCCACCCACCGCTCTTGCGGCCAATGTTTCTGTTCCCGGGTGGTAAAGGGACAGACCACTACATAGCGCTTTTCTCCCAATGCATGCCCCAGCTTTTTACCTGCCGATCCCTCGTCTTCAGCAGACAGTTCAATACCCAATCCGTAATTATAGCCTTTAATACCCAATTCCTTGAGTAAAAGTTTGTATTCGGAAGCCAATTGAGCGTCTCCCCGGTCCCGTGATATCACCTTGTCCATCACCACACCGCTACCCTCTCTGGATCCCAGGCCGATCCTCTCCCGGCTTCTGGAGAAAAAAGCCCACATGCCGCTTTTCCACAACCCCTGCATATCTATCACCATATCGTAGTCCTTGGACCTGAGCTTCCTGGTAAGGTCCAGAACACAGGAGCATAAACTGATTAATCTACCCCGCTTCAACAGCTTGACCCAATGGTTTTTCGGCCATTCTATGAGTTCGCTTATCCCGGATGTGGAGACAAGCAAATCCCTGCATTCGGTCTGCACCATCCAATCTATCTCCGCTTCCGGATACTCGGACCTCAAGGCCGGAATCACGCCAGAGGCCATAATTATATCCCCAATGGCACTTAGACGGATCAGCAGAATGGATTTTATATTCATAGAGAGCAGCAAATCTTCCCGAGGCTAATTGTTAAAGGTTCCAGGATTAACGATACACAAATATCAAGCCCAGCACAAGGAAGCATTGGCAATCTCGACCAAGTCCCTGCCTTGGCAGGGCGGGGCGAGAAAGATCTTTAATAAAGGGTTTTATCCCGCACTAATTGAAATTTGTATCCGGATCAAAATCTGCCACCCAGAGTTCTGTCTCCAGGCTGGAGAAAAGTTCCCTGAGTTCCGAGGGGGGAGCACTATCAGTAAACAGGGCATCCACTTCGCTAAGTTTGCCCAGTCTTACCATGGCCTTTCTTCCGAATTTGGTGTGATCCGCAACCATATACACCTTGCGGGAATTGGCAATAATTCCCTTGGCGGCGCGTACTTCCCTGTAGTCAAAATCAAGCATGGAACCGTCGCTGTCTATGCCGCTTATACCAATTATTCCAAAATCCACCTTGAACTGATTTATAAAATCCCTGGTGGCCTCCCCGGTAATCCCCCTGTCCTTGCTGCGCACTCTACCTCCGGTAACAAAGACTTCAAAATCCTCGTTTTCACTCATAATCATGGCCACATTCAAATTATTTGTGATCACTCTAAGTCCCTTGTGCCTGGTCAGCTGTTTTGCCACCGCTTCCGTGGTGGTCCCTATATTAATAAAGAGGGAGGCGTGATCTGGGATCTGGGCAGAAATCAATTGGGCGATCTTTTTCTTTTCCTCCAGGCACAGGATTTTCCTTGCAGGATAATCCAGGTTCTCCACACTGGAACTCTTTCCCGCTCCTCCGTGATACCTTTGCAATACTCCCTTTTTGTGCAGGTCGTTTATATCCCTGCGGACAGTCTGGGGGGACACGGAAAAGAGTTGCGCCAGTTGCTCTATTGAGGCAAAACCCTGGGAATTTACCAAGTCCAGAATATACTGCTGACGTTCGGTTATCGTCCTGCCAGCGTTTGCTCCTTGCATAGTCTTCATATTATTACCTTGTTTGGTTGATTAAAATATACTAATTTAGATATTATAACATTTCAGTTTGCGGTTTAACAGAAACCCAAAAGGACATTATTCCAAATTTGAAAGAATTAAGCACGAAAACGAAAACAACATGCTCACAATCTAAAAAATAATGTTGACAAATTTACTTAATAATGTAAATAGTAAACAAGCATAATATATATTCCTGCACGGTCATATTAAAATTTTTTCACAAAATCAACACAGGGATTTCAAACCTTGTTTTCCTTGTACCGTATAGCATTTCCCAATGCATTGGTATTAATACGAAAAAAGTTTTAAGGTGTTAGGTTTTAGGTGTAAGAACAAGAATTTTTCTCGCCCCGCCCTGTAAATGCAGGGAGGGGTCGAGATTGCCCATGCTTCATTGTGTCCGCAAGGGCAGGGGAGTTTATATAAAAAATATGCAAACACAAGTAGCTATAATCGGAGCAGGGATCACCGGGATAGGCCTGGCCAGAGACCTGCAGATGCGGGGTATCAAATGTGTGATCGCAGACAAGGGGGACTTCAACTCCGGTGCCTCGGGAGGAAATCACGGGCTTCTGCATAGCGGGGCCAGGTACGTGTCCAACGATACTTCTTCTGCTCGTGAATGCAGCCAAGAATCAGCCATCCTGAAAAAAATGGCGCCTCATTGCATTGATGATACAGGGGGGTTGTTCGTAGCAGTAAAAGGGGACAATGAGGAATACATAGAGAGATTTCCCGAACTTTGCTCAGAATGCGGCATCGAGGCGCAGGAACTGAGTGCTGGCAAATCCAGGGAACTGGAACCCGCGATATCTCCTGAGACCATAGCCGCCTTTCAAGTGGAAGACGCTTCCATCGATCCTTTTCAGATATCCCTGGACAACCTCTCACAAGCTATCGACCTGGGAGCCACCTTTTTACCCAGGACCGAAGTGACCAAATTTGAAATCCTAAACGGCAAGATAGACAAGATACACTTGCAAGACTCCCTAAACCGGGAAAAAATCACTATAGATCCGGAGATCGTGGTGAATGCCGCAGGGGCATGGAGCAAGAACGTAGCCGGACTTGCAGGCATTGATTTTAACATGCTCCATTCCAAGGGCACACTGGTAATAACATCCCACCGGATATCCCACCAAGTGATCAATCGCTTGCGTCCTCCTTCAGACGGTGACATTCTAGTCCCTGGAGGCAACGTCTCCATACTGGGCACAACCTCGGTGCGTTTACCGGATCTGGACAACATAAGTCCCGGGATACAAGAAGTTGACAAAATAGTGGATCAGGGCGCCCAAATGATCCCTGTACTGGAAACCAGCAGGTACATCCGCTCTTATGCCGGGGTCAGGCCTATTTATTCCCCGGATGAAAAATCCGGCGGGGACCGTTCTGCAAGCAGGGGATATGCAATCCTGGAACACGGGGACCAGGGGGTGGAAAACCTTGTCACCCTAACCGGAGGCAAACTCACCAGCTTTAGATTAATGGCTGAGAGATGTGCAGATCTTATCTGCACCCGCTTGGACGTAGAGGCAGACTGCAAAACCCCTGCCGAACCCCTTCCCAAATCCGGGGCAGGGAAATGGATAGAGGCAAAAAGCTCCCCAAGGGAATGGATGAAGAAATCCGGTTCCGGAGATGTTATTCTGTGCGAATGCGAAATGATACCCAAAAGCAATTTTGAACAAGTCCTGGACACCCTGCCACCGCAAAACCGCAACCCGGACCTGAATGCATTCAGGATGAGGAGCAGAATGGGCAAGGGTCCCTGCCAGGGAACCTTTTGCAGTCTAAGAGTATCCAAGTATCTATTTGCAGGAGAAAAACACAAGGACAAAGACAAATTGATAAAAGACTTTCTAAGGTCCCGTTGGAAGGGAATGCGCCCCGTACTGTGGGGAACCCAGCTCGCCCAGGCCGAGATCATGGAAGGTATGCACTGCGGGCTATTCGGCCTGGAATTAACCCAGGATTGATTAACATGAAAAAAGTTTTATGTTTTAGAGTTTTAAGGTGTAGAATAAGACTTTTCTCGCAACGAAAGTATTCGTTGACGAGATTGCCCATCATTCGTTGTGGCCGCCAGGGCATGGGAGTTAACATGAAAAAGTTTTATGTTTTAGAGTGTTAAGGTTTTAAGTAAGAAAAAGAACCAATAGCCTGTTTATTCAACAAGTTGAGCACCTTTTCATGCTTCGTTGTGCCCGCCAGGGCATGGGAGTTAACATGAAAGTAGTTGTTCTCGCCACTTCGTGGTCGAGATTTCCAAGCTCATAAGCTGCCTTGTTTTTGAGCAAGAAAAAAGAGATTATGAGCCGTAAATTCCTGCTTAACAGCTCAATAGCTCAGCAGCTTAACAACTCTTGCATGCTTCGTTGTGCCCGTGAGTGCATGAGGATTGAACAAAATGAACCAGACACCTATTATAGATACTGAAGTCGCTGTAATCGGCAGCGGAATAGCCGGACTCTCCGCAGCAATGTTCTCATGCAACAGGGATATTTCCGCTGCGGTTATCGGAGGCCCCGGAGCAACCGGATTTTACAGCGGATACATCGACCTGATGGGAGTTTTCCCTGGGAAAGAACCGCAAGTAAAATCCGATCCCTGGCAGGCGATAGGGGATTTATACTCCAAGTTCCCCGAACATCCTCTGAATTTGATAGACTCCCCCGACATCAAATCTTCCTTGCAGGAATTCCTGGATTTTCTGCAAAGCCAAAACCTGCAATATACCGGGTTTGAAGGCTCGAACCTATCCGCCCTTACTCCGCTGGGCACAGGCAAACCCACCTACAGGGTACCGGAAACAATGTGGCAGGGAATCCGGGCGCGCCAAGAGAAAACCTCTTGTCTTTTCCTGGATATACAGGGCCTGAAGGATTTCGACGCAGCAGGACTGGTATCCGCTATGCAGGATTCCTGGCCCGGAATCAGATCCGATTGCATACAATTCCCCGGGCTTGCAGAGGGAAGAGAAGCCTATCCCCCCCTACTTGCCCAGAACCTGGAAAATCAAACCCGCCGCAGGGAACTGGCACGGGTGATTGCAGCAAACCTCCAGGGTGAAAAGGCTGTTGGTCTACCTGCAATACTGGGTATTTACAGACCGGGGTTAATAAAAAGGGAGATGGAGGAGATAATCGGGGCAACAATATTTGAAGTCCCCACAATGCCCAGTTCAGTCCCAGGGATCAGATTAAAGGAGAAATTCTCCAATTATTTTGACCAAAAGGACAACATCCAGGGATTTATGCAACAACGGGTCTTTGAATGCACAAAACAGGGTAACAAGGACTTTTTGCTGCAGATAGGTGGAACAAAGCCGGAAAAAAAGCTCCGCGCGAAATCGGTAATACTTGCCAGCGGAAGGTATCTGGCCCAGGGCCTGCAAGCGAGCCGTAGCAAAATCCGGGAGCCCTTGTTCGACCTCCCGGTAACCCAGCCAGATAATAGGGAGGACTGGCATAAAAGCGACCTGTTCGATCCTGAAGGGCACCGGGCAAACCTGGCGGGAATACAGACCGATTCCGCTTTCCGACCGCTAGATACGCATGGTAATCCAATTTACAGGGGACTTTATGCAGTGGGTTCCATCCTGGCAAACGCGGATTGGATGCGTTTCAAATGCGGAGGAGGGTTGTGCATATCCAGTGCGTATCGAGCGGTGGAAAACATGAAATAATTATCTAAAACAACCCTTCAGAGGGCTTAAAGCTTTGATCCAGATGGGTGAGTTTACGTCCAAGCACCAACTAAAAAGGAGTGCCTTATGGATAAGTATATAGGGGCAATCGACCAGGGAACCACAAGCACCAGATTCATAGTCTTCAACCGCCAGGGAGAAATAGCAGCCATATCCCAGAAAGAACACCGCCAGATATATCCCCAGCCGGGATGGGCGGAACACGATCCTCTGCAAATCTGGCAACACACCCAGGAAGTAATCACCCAGGCCCTTCGCGAATCCAACATTGGACCCGCTGAACTGGACTCCATCGGAGTGACCAACCAGAGGGAAACCACCCTCTTGTGGGACAAGACCACCGGAAAACCCTATCACAATGCCATTGTCTGGCAATGCACCAGGACACAGCAGATATGCGAGGAATTGGAACAGCACGGGGGAAACGACCGGTTCAGGGACAAGACCGGCCTTCCAATTTCCACCTATTTTTCCGGACCCAAGATCAAATGGATTCTGGAGAATGTGCCTGAAGCCAGGGAGGCTGCAGAAAAAGGTGAAGCCCTTTTCGGGACCATGGAAACCTGGGTTATCTGGTGGCTAACCGGAGGACCCAGGGGAGGAGCACATATAACCGATGTGACCAACGCCAGCAGGACCATGCTCATGAACCTGTACACCCTGGATTGGGATGATGAAATCCTGGATATTCTGCAAATACCAGAACAAATATTGCCGCACATAGTGCCATCCAGTGATTCCGAAACCTGGGGCAACACGCTGCCGGACGGCCCCTTGCAGGAAGAGATACCAGTCTGCGGCGCAGTGGGAGACCAACAGGCCGCACTTGTGGGACAGACCTGTTTTCAGGTCGGGGAGGCGAAAAACACCTACGGCACAGGCTGTTTCCTGCTCATGAATACCGGAAACGAGCCGATTTTTTCTACTCATGGACTCTTGACCACTCTGGCCTACCAGTTTGACGGGGAACAAGCGGTGTACTGCCTGGAAGGCCCGGTTGCCACTGCAGGAGCCCTTGTACAGTGGCTGCGGGACAACCTGCGGTTCATAGACCATGCCTATGAAGTGGAACACCTGGCCCAAAAGGTGGAGGACAATGCGGGTGTGTATATAATCCCGGCCTTTTCCGGCTTGCTAGCTCCATATTGGCGTCCGGACGCCAGGGGGACTATCTGTGGGCTAACCGGCTATGCGGACAGGAACCATATAGCCAGGGCTGCCCTGGAATCCACTGCCTATCAGGTCAAGGATATAGTGGAGACCATGAACAAGGATAATACTGTAGAGCTGCAAAGCCTGAAAGCGGACGGGGGCATGATAGACAACCACCTGCTTATGCAGTTCCAGGCCGATATATTGAACGTACCGGTAATCAGGCCATTGATACGGGAAACCACTTGCCTGGGAGCAGCCTACGCAGCAGGACTGGCTTCCGGATTCTGGTCCGGAACCCCGGAACTTAGAGAAAACTGGCAAGAGGATACCAGGTGGCACCCCCAAATGTCCCGGGATATCAGGGAAGCCAAATACAAGAAATGGCAGGAGGCTGTAAGCAGATCTTTTAATTGGTCAAATTAGAGGAGAGGAATCCATGGAGAATTATACACACAATATGGGAGTATTCCTGGCCCAGGACAATGTCAGGATCTTTTACCAGTATTGGCAAGCACCCAATCCGGTTGGGGGAGTGCTTATATCACACGGATTGGGAGAGCATTCCGGAAGGTACACCAATCTGATGAACAAGCTTAGTGGATGCGGAGTAAATTTTTATGCCCTGGACCACAGGGGACATGGCAAATCCGGGGGCGTACGGGGACATGTGGACTCCTTTTTCAATTATACCGACGACATGAAGCAATACCTGGATACTGTGGTCAATGAGGACAATGGACAAAGGCCCCTGATCATGCTGGGCCACAGCATGGGAGGATTAATAGCCGGACAATACGGACTTTTGTATCCCGAGGACATTGATGGTTTGATCCTTTCCGCCGCCGCACTGATCCCCACGGTAAGAGTCCCGGCATTCAAGGTTTCCATGGGCAAACTCCTTTCCCGATTGGCTCCCGGGACGAGCCTGAACAATGAACTCGATCCCAGAAAACTTTCCTCAGACCCGGAAGTAGTCAAGGCCTATATAGCAGATCCCCTGGTCCACGACCGGGTATCCGCCAGATGGTTCACGGAATACCTGAACTGCAGCAGGGACTGCCTGAACCGTCTACCTGACATAAAACTACCCCTTTTGGTAATCCATGGAACCGGGGACAAGATGATCTCAACCGAAAGTAGCCAACAGATTTATGAACAGACCAATTCCGAGGACAAGGAACTGGAGTTTTTTGAAGGCCTGTTCCACGAGACTATGAACGAAGCGGTTCCCGGCAGGGAGAGAGTCCTGGATCTCTTGTCGGACTGGATCCTGAAAAGGCTGCAAAAAGGACAGGATGTAACTGCAGGGGAATCCTGAATCGCGGCCTTAAAACCAAGACCCCCTGCCTCCATAAGCTGCTCACCCGGAGCACGAATCTTGGGCTGTCTTCCGGTTAGATGCCAATTCCGTGAAAAAATCATTGACATTGTGTTCAACATAGCCCATAGGTATGCTCATGAACTTTGGGGGCATAGACTGGAATTTTTCGGCTGCAAACCCAAATTCAAGGAAAACACTAGATTTTGGAAAGGAGTTAAATTATGGAGACCAGATTCACTCTTCCGCAGTCAGAGATCCCCAGACAATGGTACAATGCACTGCCGGACCTTCCCACGCCCATGGCACCTCCTTTGGACCCAGAGAGCAAGGAACCCCTGAGGCCGGAACAACTGGAACCCATTTTTCCCAGGGCACTGATTGAGCAGGAATTAAGTCCGGAAAGATTTATCGATATACCGGAGGAAGTCCGGGATGTATACTCCTTGTGGCGTCCCACTCCCCTGGTAAGGGCCAAACGGTTGGAAGAGGCCATTGGATCCAAAAGCAGGATATACTTCAAGGACGAATCCGTATCTCCCACCGGTTCCCATAAACCCAACACCGCAGTGGCCCAGGCCTATTTCAACAAGCAGGCCGGAGTCAGGCGTATGGCAACCGAAACAGGGGCCGGCCAATGGGGGACCGCATTATCCTTCTCCTGCCGGATGCTGGACATGCAGTGTTCCGTATACATGGTCAGGATAAGCTTTGAACAAAAGCCCTACAGGCAAATACTAATCCGCAGCTACGGAGGGGAGATATATCCCTCACCGTCCGAGTATACCAAAACAGGCAGGGCCATGCTGCAGGAGGACCCGGACTGCAAGGGAAGTCTGGGATTGGCTATTTCCGAGGCTGTCGAGGACGCGGTAAACCACGAGGATACCAAGTATACCCTGGGCAGCGTACTCAATCACGTCCTGCTGCACCAGACCGTGACCGGGCTGGAAACCAAGAAGCAACTGGAAATGATCGGAGAAAAGCCGGACCACTTGATCGGCTGCGTGGGCGGAGGAAGCAACTGTGGCGGTTTCGTCATCCCCTTTCTTCCCGAGAGGCTGCAAGGGGAAAACATAAACTTCATTGCTGCCGAACCCAAGGCATGCCCCACTCTAACCCGCGGGAGCTATCTGTACGACTTCGGGGACATGAACAAGCTCACCCCCTTGATGAAGATGTACTCCCTAGGGCACAGCTTTATGCCTCCGCCCATACATTCCGGAGGCCTGCGCTACCACGGGGATGCTCCGCTTCTGTGCAACCTGGCCAAGGAAGGCTTGGTAGAACCCAGGGCCTACTTTCAAAACGAATGTTTCGATGCAGCGAAATTGTTTCAAAACACCGAGGGTTACTTGCCCGCACCCGAGACCACCCACGCTATCCGCTCCGCAATTGAAACCGCCCAAAGGGCTGAGCCCGGGTCCTGCATCGTCTTTCTCTACTCCGGGCATGGACTCTTGGACCTCTCGTCCTATGATTCCTATTTCAAAGGCGAGCTAACTGACTACGAGCTTCCCCAGGAGGAAATAGACAAGGCGCTCAGCTTCTGCCCCAATTGGTAGCTTCCCTCAATCGATCTATTGTACCGCATCCGGGGAGTCGACACGGACTCCCCGGTTTTATTCACATCATTCCCCTGACTTCTCCTTTTCCCGGATTACATCCCTTTGATCGTTCTTCCTCTCGTCCACCCTCACTCCCTCAGTCCCCCCCCTCTCTCTTCGTCTTTCAGTCCATTCGTCTCTTCTTCTCTTAGTCCCTCAGTTTCTCAGTCCCTTCGTCACCCTGCAAAATACTTCCCCTGATAAAATCCGTTCTCATGCATATACTGGTGTATGGCCCGCAGGTTTTCCCGCTTCTCCAGAGACCATTGCGGGGCAACCAATTCCTCCTTGTGCGGATCACCGGTCAAACGCTGCACTATCATTTGCGGGGAGAGGAGACTCAAAAACTCTCCCACCAGGGAAACATACTCCTGCCTGTCCAGGCAGCGGTACTGACCCTTCTCGTACAGTCTTTGCAGTTTTGTCCCCTCCACCACATAGAGCAGATGGATCTTTACCGAATCCACTCCCACCCGGTTCAAGTATTCCGCAGTCTGCATAATCTCTTCCCTGCCCTCTCCGGGCAACCCCAGGATAATATGGGCGCAGACAGGTATGCCCCTCTCCCTGGTCCGGTAGACCGCATCCTGGAAATCCACAGTAGCATGCCCCCGGTTTATCCGGTGCAAGGTCCTGTCTATTGCGGATTGCAGGCCGTACTCCATCCAGATCAAATATTCCGTGGACAGGGACTGCAAGTAATCCAGCACCCGGTTTTCAACACAGTCCGGCCTGGTGCCTATGGTCAATCCCACCACGTCCTCTACTTCCAGGGCTTGTTCGTACATTTCCCGCAGACTGGAAAAAGGTGCATAGGTATTGCTGAAGGATTGAAAATAAGCTAGAAATTTTTTTGCCTTGTATCTTTTTCTCAAGAATTCCTTGGCTGATTCCAGTTGCTCCTTGATCCCCAGATTGCGCTGTGCAGCACCTGTTCCTGAACCTTTGGGATTGCAATATATACAACCGCCGGTACTAATGCTACCATCCCGGTTGGGACAAGTGAGTCCGGCGTC
>CAJXKR010000077.1 GCA_913055815.1 uncultured Desulfohalobiaceae bacterium
CTGGCTATCTGGCTGGTGGCTATCGCCTCCAATTTGTCCGCCCTCTGGATCATCCTGGCCAACGGTTTCATGCAGAATCCTGTGGGTTATGTCCTTAGAAACGGGAGAGTGGAACTGGAGAGCTTCTGGGAGGTCTTGACCAACAGTTTCGCCTGGCACCAGTATATCCACACCCTTGCCGCAGCCTTCGTACTCACAGGCTTCGTGGTCATGGCCATTTGCAGCTATCACCTGTTGCGCAAACAAAACACAGAATTCTTCCAAAGATCCTTTCGCTTTGGTCTGATGCTGGCACTCATCTTCTCTATTGTCTCAGTAGTCCAGGGACACATGCACGGTGCGGAAGTAGCCAAGGTGCAACCCACTAAGCTAGCGGCCATGGAATCCCATTGGGAAACCCAGACCAACGCCCCGCAATATCTTTTCCTTATCCCGGATCCGGAAAATGAAACCAACCTGGTGGAATTTCTGCCTATTCCCGGTGGACTTAGCCTTCTTGCCTATCATTCCACATCCGCCGAGGTGAAAGGACTAAAGGATTTCCCGGAGGATGAGAGACCTCCGGTGACCATCAATTTTCTGGCCTTTCGCATCATGGTCGGACTGGGATTCTTGTTCCCGATCCTTTGTATCTGGGCATGGTTCAAGCGTAACCAGCTCACCCGGAATCCACTGCTGTTAAAAGTATTCCTGTTTGCGTTTCCACTTCCCTACATAGCCACGGAACTGGGCTGGATGCTTGCAGAGGTGGGGCGACAGCCCTGGATTGTCTACGGATTGATGAAGACCTCGGAAGGTGCATCGCACTTGGCTGCCTCCCAGGTGAGTTTCTCCCTGGTGGTGCTGACCCTTTTGTATTTGATCCTGGGTTTTGCGGGGATCTTCCTGATAGTAAAGTTTGCCAGGAAGGACCCTTATGCATAAAGCAACTAACTGGTTTTCATCCGGAAACTGACCTTTCCATATCCGTAAATTAAGAATTTCCGGATGGGAACTAACTGGGATGATAACAAAAAAAGCAATGCTTTTAGGAGGTATTTACATGTTGGAATCTACATGGTTTATTCTCTGGGGACTACTCTGGATTGGATATTTCATACTGGACGGATTCGATTTGGGAGTGGGCATATTGATGCCCTTTATCAGCAGAAATGAACAGGAAAAACAAATAGTGATGCATTCCATAGGCCCTTTTTGGGACGGAAACGAGGTATGGTTAATAGCGGCAGGAGGTGTGACTTTCGCTGCTTTTCCAGCGGCTTATGCAGCACTTTTCAGCGGACTGTACACGGCACTGATGCTCCTTCTCTTTGGCCTGATAATTCGCGGTGTTTCGGTGGAATTCAGATCCCAACTGAACAACCGGACTTGGAGGTCAACCTGGGATGCAGGAATATTTATCGGCAGCTTTTTGCCTGCCCTCCTTCTGGGTGTAGCTTTTGCCAACATATTCAAGGGACTGCCAATTGATGCAAATGCGATCTACCAAGGGACGTTCTTGGGGCTGCTAAATATATACGGAATTTTGGGCGGGATATTGTTTATCTTGTTGTTTTTGACCCATGGCGCAATCTGGCTTTGTATCAAAACAAGCGGCGATTTGCAGGCAAGAAGCGCTTCACTGGCATCCAAACTGTGGGTGGCCTTGGTTGTTGCAGTGATCCTGTTCCTTTTGGCCTCGATTGTATATACCAACATCTTTTCCAATTATTTGCTCCATCCCTGGCTGTTCGTCATACTCCTTTTGGCTGTGGGAGGCATTCTGGGGATCAGGATGTATATCGCATCCCAAAGATGGTTTGCAGCTTGGATATCTTCCGCTCTCAGCATCGCAAGTGCAGCCATGCTGGGATTGGCAGGTATTTATCCGGCCATAATCCCATCCAGCCTTAATCCAGGCTACAGCCTGACAATTTCCAACTCCTCCTCCAGCACCTTGACACTGAGCATAATGCTGGGAGTGGCCCTGGTGTTCGTACCCATAGTAATCCTGTATCAACTCTGGAGCTACAAAAGATTTAGCCATACCGTAACAGCGGAAAGTATAGAACAGGACGAGGCATTTTATTGATAGGAACTGTTTGAAGAAATCAAACCAGAGATTTGGCTTAGATACAAAAAAGTCTGGTGCCAATGGCACCAGACTTTTTTAAAATTGAACCGGCAAGTTTCCGCTGTCTTGAAAAAAATCTTCCAGTATCCGGGTCTCCTGGATTAAAAGATCACTCTTTGAAAATCACCTCTTTTTCATGAATAATCTGGGGTTGATGGAATTCTTCAATTCCATCCAGGCCGTAATAAACAGCCATTTAAAACAAGTCTTCCAATCGTCGTAGCCCAGGGGGCACATGTGCTTCATAATCCTTACTCCTTTTTATATTAAATGTTCTCCGCCAATGATGGCAAAACTTACCTTGGCCAAAAGATTCTCAATATAGCTATTTCCCATCCGGGAATTCTTAATTTACGAATTGAAAACTCACCCATCTACTTCATCGCTTTAAGCCTTTGAAATCCTCATGTATTAATATACACTGCGGTTTCAAAATTTTCTCGCTACTCCGTAGTCGAGATTGCCCTTGCTCCTTGTATATGGGCAAGTTTACGTTCAATCACAGTTTTCGGTCAGGCACTAGCTGATCGTTGAAATTACAATTAGATGTAAATATACAGTTAATACAAATAAAATAATCAACGGGTTCCATACCCCGAAAACAAAAATACATTCAGTAAGCAACCTTGGACAGTTATCTGTCCAGGACCTCAAAATATACTCAGCATATTCCGAGTTTTTATTAACAGTTGTCGGTAATCCAAAACTACTCGGACTTGGTAGGAAAGTCCGATCTATTTGGAAGAGATCAATTCAGAGAACGGGGATGTTCAAGAGGTTTAAACACCGGATTACTTGGGACTGATAAATCAACTTTCTGATGCAGGTCTGGAAAGAACTATCTGATGTACATAGATAACAATTTTAATACCATAACCTTATCCATCCCAGAAACAATCCCCTTTTACCGATATGCTACTTGTGGTGTGGCATATCCAGTGTCCATAAAAGACAACTTGTATGTAATCCATATAAAGACTCAAGTCAAGGGGGTTTAGATCTTTTTTTTCATTCTTTTGCTCAGTTTTAATAGCAGGTATTAAACAACCCGGAATAAAACCATTCTTTACAACCGAAAAAGTTTCTTTTACAATAAAAAATTTACAAGCATAACAGTTAAATAAAATAAAAAAATTCTTTTGCTTTATTAAATTACAAGCTCCAAAAAGGGGGATACAGTTTGAATCTATATCTATTAACTAAATACCTAATGCGCGTTGCAGCCCATTTATACTTCGTGGATATTCAATCCTCGGGCAGAGAAAATCTGCCTGCAAAAGAACCTGTAATACTAGCTGCCAATCATCCGGCTTCCCTGCTGGATGGAATAATTCTGGGCACTCAGATACAGCGCAGAATTAGCTACCTGGCCAAAAGCGATCTCTTCCGTTTCCCAGTAATCGCTACCTTTTTTAACAATCTGGGATTCATACCTATATATCGGGCCGTTGAATCATCCAGATATTCCATTCAAAACACAGGGACTTTCGAACGAGTATACCAACTACTGGAAAAACGTGGCTGTATAGGAATATTCCCTGAAGGCCAAAACTCCCCGGAACGACAGGTTGCAGAAATACGTACCGGCACTGCGCGTATGGCCCTGGAAGCTGAAGCACGAAACAACTACGAACTGGGGCTAAAAATAGTACCAGTAGGCCTTAGCTTTGAAAACAGGGATTTACTCCTCTCTTCGGTCTTCCTGAATTTCCAGCGCCCCATAAGAATCTCGGACTACGCAGCTATGCACAAATCCGATCCCACTAAAGCTATCAAGTCCCTGACCTACGATCTGCAGCAGGCACTAAGAAGCCAGACCTTGCACATCGAGAACTACAAGGTCAGTGAACTGGTTTCGGATCTTAGTGAAATCTTGAGGCAGGGCCCCAATATAATCCCAGGGGAAGAAAGGGACTCCCAGACCTTTATTCCTGACAGGAAAGGGATAAAAAAATACTGGGACGGCCTGCTGGGGTGGTTCCGTCCCGCGGGTGAGACCCAAAGGGATCTGGAACACACCTTGAAAACGCGCCAGAAAATAAATACAGTCCTATCCACTGTTGAGGGAAAAGACCCGGACTCTTTTGAGCGGTTACGCAGGGATGTAGATCGCTACAAGGCTCACTTGTCCCAGGCCCGAATGAGAGAGTCCCTCAGCCACAGCTTTGACAAACCGGTCCAGGAACGCTTGATCCGTCTGCGCACCACCCTGTATGCATTTTTCATGGCCCCGTTTGCCCTTGTGGGATTTTTGCACAACATCATCCCCTATTTAATCACCTTTTATACCGCACGGTTTTTCCGGGAAGAAGCCATACGCAGCTTTGCCTACTTCATAATCGGTATTGCAGTATTCTCCTGCACCTATTTAATTTACGGAATAGGGTTCTGGTATTTCCTGAAGCCAAGTGTGCCCTGGTGCCTGCTCTACCTTGTGGCAGTACTCTGGACCGGATTTGCCAGCCTGCGCTACCGCAGGACAATTATGTTCTACAGGAACAAGATCTTGTTACGTGCATTTTTGCAGACTCAAGAACACTTGATACAGAGGCTGAGCCAGGAAAGGATGCAGATCATAGCCCAATTTCAAAATCTGAGTAAACAATATCCCTTGTAATGAGGAGGTACTACTCAGGTTTCAATCCGGAAACTAGTTTTTTTCGTTTCACAAGGAAATCAAGAAATTATGAAAAGGCGTATCTTAATACGTCGACGAATAATTTTGAAGTAAGTATTATTTTGCTTCAAACTTGATCAGCACTTCCAAGTTTGCGGTGCCGGGAAACATATCCAGAGGCAATATCCTGCTGGGCTTATATCCCCCCTTTTCCCACTCCCGGATAGAAGCGGGGATAAGATCTGTATTGCAATGAATATGCAGCACATTTTCCGGCTGCCTGTGGCACAAAACAGGAATCACGCCTTCCTTCGGCCCTTGCCTTGGCGGGTCGAGGATCAATGCTTCTTTCGATACCTCCCCAGGGGGCAAAAGTTCAGGCAGATTATTCCCTGTTACACGTCCAGATATAAATTGTACATCCCTGGAATCCGGATTGGACTTCTTATTGGCTATTGCCGCCTTTAGGGCCTCACCGTCCGCTTCCACCCCAACAACCTGATGGTAGTAAGGAGCCAAATAGTGGCTAAAAAGACCGTAACCACAATAAAGATCCAACAGCCGTTGCCCGGGACTGGGATCCAACAAATCCTGTACTGATTCCAGCATGGTCGGAAGTATGGATTCATTAACCTGGGAAAAGGATGTGGGGTGATACAAATAGCGGCATCCAGCTACATTCAACTCCAGTTGGTTTTTTCCGAAAAGTTTCTTGAACTTGACAATGTCCGAGGGCCGCTTTTCCTCCAAATAGTAATTGGACCCGCTCGGGTCCGGATAAATAAACGCTGCTCCGACCGGATCTGACAAGTTATGCAAATGCTGGGCCAGGATTTTGAGCTTGCGTATCAGGGGACCATTCATCTCGTCGACGTTGAATATTACTGCCTGTTCTTGATAACTTCCCCGAATAACAATGTAATTAAGGTGCTTGCCCACAACCTTGAAAGGGGATTCACTGATCTTGGATCGCAAGAACCTGTAAATACGTGCATGAGACTCGGGCTCAAGATTGGATTTTTCAAAGCTCTTTTGCTGCCTGGAAGGCTTCTTCCCCCCCATGAACAGATACAAGTCTGATCCCCGTAAAGCCGCCTTTCTATTGGAAGTAGTCCTGTAGTGGCGGGGATGCGGAGAAGCCACAACTTGCCCGGGGTCGCCGGGCAGGGCTAGATCCTCCCAGAAACGTTGCATTGCTTCATTCTTTATCCTTAACTCCCTGCTATAATCAAGATGAACCAAGGGTGCGCTCTGCCTTGTAAAATCAACCCCGGAGCCGGTAGTCTTCTCAAGGACAGCATGGATTTGATCGGCAAAGGACACCGAATTCCCGGACTTGGCTTTTCCGGTGCCTTGATTTGAAGCATTGTGCTTCCGGGGAGTTAAATTACTTGGATTCTTTTTTTTGGACATAATACACTCACATAAGAATTTTACCTTGGACTAACGGTAACAGCTAACGATGAACTTTGAACCCGCTCGGTTAATTTATTTATGTAACTTGTATGACAGATAAGTCAACATTTGCGATACAAGAAATTCCTAAATCCAAGCTTTTTTAAACCCGAGCCCAAATCCCGACCCTTTGCAAAAATCCGTGCTCGATGTTATTTTTTACTACTTGTCAATTCCACAACGAAACTTCAAGCCTTGCCGGGTAGTCCACTTTTGCTCTCCAGCCCTCAAGAGGCCTGGATAATCAAGTCGCACAGTGGACCACCCGTCTAGGGCTTTGGTAGATCCAAGATGTCTCGCGAACTCTATATAAAACTTTCGCAGTTGGGTTAATATTAACCCGCACAAATCAACCATAGAAAAATCTACTTGATATTTTTGGCAATAGGTATATAATTACAGAATAATCTATCAAAAAATGGATTATATTGATCAGCAGATAAGCCAGTTGGAAGAGTTGATTCAATCCTTATGCATTTAGAAGGGGGCAAAAAATGAACAACAAGAATTCTGACACTATACAGTTTGAAGAAGAAAATTCCAACAACTTGGACAAGGACACTATACAGGCGAACAAAGATAAACAAGATCCCGACGATAATAAAGCTTTCAGGAGGGCATACAGGACACCCGTAAGCACCTCAGATCCAATAAGTGTGAAAATAGGCAACAAGAGTTACACCGTCGGCAATATTACCAACAAGGGAATCCAGATCTATTTTTCAGAAAAAGAAGAATTCCAAAGCAATCAAGAATTGGATACAATCGAGCTTATTATTGAAAACCATTCCATGTCATTAAAAGGAAGAACAGTATATATAGCCCAAGAAGACTTGGAGACTTATTCATGCGGCATAGATTTCAATCCCTATCCCCAAAACGAGCAGCATTACCCGGCGATCAAGAATTTCATAGATAAAAAGCATCAAGAATTATTCAAATAACAGTACATGTCCAATGATTTTTTTACCTGCAAACCTTGAATATAGGGCATTGGATTTTTAGGCGCGTTTCAAGAAAACGGTTTTAAAAAAGCCAATGGCTAACACTTAAACGATATTAGTTGGATATTTAAAAGAGCAAGAAGAAATATACTAGCTTTTCATACGGAAAAATTTATGACTGAAACAAATACAAGCCATACCCAAACAATCGGCAATATGAACTTGAACAGGACCCAGTTAAACAACCTCCAAAGACTGATCAATATCAATATAAACCCCAAAATATCAGCCAAACACAGATTGCAAACGAGCTTGGAACTCCTGTTGAATCAAATAAATGCCACCCAAGGATCCATAATCCTATTGGACGAGCGACTAGAATATTATAAGATTGTTGCCTCTTCTCAAAAAGGATACGTGGATTCACAAAAAAACGTCACCTCCAAGTCAATTATTGGCCATGTATGTAAGAACAAAAAGCCCATTTTTATAAAAAATCTAAACAAAAAGGAGCACTCCAGTCCTCGAGAAAAACAAAATCAGTATCAATCAGTAATAGCATATCCTATTATTTCCAGCGAAGATAAACTGCTTGGCATTCTTAATGCAATAAATTATTTTGGGGACGACTTCTTCAGTGAAGCCGATTTTAAACTGGCTACCACTTTTATGCTCATTTTAACTCCTATAGTGGAAAACTGTGTTAACTCAAAGGAACTGACTTTTGGATCCGAAGAGAACAAGGACATCTTATCCGAGATCCTGACAGGTAAAGGATCCCAAAAGGAAAAATCAGACATAGAACAAGTAATGGAGTATTACAAGGAAGTGGAAACAGAACCGGAACAAAAAACTTTATCGGATTTTGTATCCAAGCCGGATTATCAGAACAAGGGAAAGACAAAAAGGAAAACCCCCAAAAAGAAGAAGAGCACTTGCTATCTAAGCGGGGATTTAGTCAAAGACTTGGAAGATGCAAAAACAAGGATAAAACAAGAAGCACCTCATAATATTAAATCCAAGATAAGCAAATCCCAAATAATAAGTTTTGCTCTAAAGACAATCTTGAATGACTACAAGAGCCAAAAAAAGGATAGCTTGCTAATGCAAACACTGCTTTCCGAAGATAAAGAATAAGGCCTGTACGCTTTATTGCTCTAACAGTTTTTATACACCCATACAAAAAAATAAATCTATCTATTTTTAATTTGGTCACTTTAAAATGCTTTATCAATCTCTGTTACAATGATTGTTATTGGCAATACACATAGTACCATTTCAGGTAAAATCAAAACTCGAGGTTTTCAACTCTAAAATCGCAAAATAAATTGACTTAACGAATTGGATTTCTTAGAATATAGTAAAATACAATCAGAGGATCACTCTAACCACATGGATTTATCAATGTTTTTTTTGTATACCAGGGAGTTTTTATATGATTATTATGTGCCCGCATTGCGAGAAAGAACATAAGATTAGTGAAGACAAGATTCCTACTTACTCCAAGAAAGCCAAATGCAACAATTGTGGCAATAGCTTCTACTTGTCCGGCGGAACTAAAGCTAATTCAGCTAGACGCATAAGTGTTTGCCTTACCAAGGGAGGTGTGGGCAAAACTACTACAGCGGTCAATCTTGCTGCAGGCCTTGCTAATCAAGGACACAAAGTCCTGTTGGTGGATACGGACACTCAGGGACAGGTATGTTTCATGCTTGGAGTAAATCCTCCAGCCGGTCTTACGGAGTTGATCACTGAAGAACTGGGGCCAGACGAAGCCCTTTACGAAGCAAGGGAAAGGCTGTGGGTTCTTTCCGGGGGCAGACCCTTGGCAGGGTTGAAAAGATTGATAGATCGCCAGGATTTCGGCGGAGAATTAATGTTGTCCAATACATTGAAACAAATTCAAAACGATTACGATTTTATAATATTTGACACTTCACCTGGATGGGACTCCTTAACAGTAAATGTGCTCTTCTATGTAAACGAAGTCCTGCTTCCTGTCTCTCTGGAAGCCATGACTATTCAGGGGCTGGTTGAATTTCACAATCATCTTGCAGCAATCCAGAAATACAGAAATGAGCTTTCCATAAAATATATTGTACCTACTTTTATGGATATGCGTGTAAAACAGAAGACCACCAACTTTTTGAAGAACCTTTATACCCATTATCACAAGTTTGTTTGCCCTCCGGTTAGATACAACAATGCTGTATCCCAAACCCCAAAATATGGGATGACCATCTTTGAATACGATCCTAACTCCAAGGGAGCTGAAGATTATAATAAACTGGTGAAAAGAGTGCTTCAATAATTCATACCCCCTGGACTGAATTATCCTGCCAGGGACTCCGGGGGTATAAACTCAAATTTTCCTAATACATGACATATAATTTTTTGGCCTTATGTCTTGAATTTGAACTGTACAGCCCAACATTTCATCGTATTCCTTGCCTTTACAGGTATTTTATATAATTGAGAAAATTCCCCCTTTACTCCTGCCTGTTTAACCTTTATCATAGTGAAACGTTTAAAAAATAGCTTTTATCTCACTTATTCACTTGACAGTTGAAGCTTCTAAGGTGATCCTTTGAAATAATGAGACTTATATTGCCGTTGAGTGTGCTTGACCCCTTGTAACATAACATGTTGTTTTGCCTTGCAAACTTCGAACATCGAACTCTTTAGTTATTCAGGTGACTATGAGAATCCAGTATTCCTTGCATCTGGAACCCGTTTATATATGGGATTGAATATGCTGAAAACTTCTTTAAAAGGAGCTCCGCTTCATATACGTTAAACCGTAAATAACCGGAGGACCAATGAAAAAGTGCATTTTTCTACTCCTATCCATAGCAATTGTTATATACAGTTGCACAACTGCTCCTGACAAGAATCTACAATCCAGAATTGCGGATTTGGAATACCAGATAAACGAGATAGAAGAACAGTTGAACAAGGAAATCAAAAAACGCAAGGCCCAGTACGAAGACTTAAACAAGATTGCCCAATCACAACCCTCATCCAGGCACCAACCCAAGCCCACTCCAATGAGATCCACTACTGAAGAAAAAGACAAGTCCCAAACAAGTGACAGTAAAACAAAAATTCCCAAACAATCCAGGGCTTCACTTGAAAAGGAATTATACAGTCGAGCTCTGGACTTACTCTTGGCAAAAAACCAGCCCCAAAAGGCCCAGGAAAAATTTAAAAAATTCCTGGAAAAATATCCTCAAAGTTCCCTGGTTCCAAACACCTATTATTGGATGGGGGAAAGTTACTATGCCCAGAAAAAATTTGAACAATCCATTCTATACTTTAAAAAAGTTTACAACAGATTCCCAGCCGATCCAAAATCTCCGGACGCATTGCTAAAAACCGGATATGCATACGCCCAAAAGGGCGACATCTCAAATGCCAAATTCTATTTAAACAATCTTATTGAAAGGAATCCGGATTCCAAAGCAGCGGAACTTGCCAGGAGGCGGCTGCGCTCCCTGAATTAATCACAAACAAACTAAAAATAAACAAATGGATATTGAAGATTTCAACAAAGAATTCTGGTACTGTTTGGCTCTACATCACTGCAAAGGGCTCGGACCCCAAAAATGGAAAAGACTCTTGGACTTTTACGGGGATGCCAAAACAGCAGTCGACAATGTCAATAACTGGCTAAAGGACGACATAGTCGAACCCTTGATTTTCGAGAACTTCCAAAAAAAACAATGGACGCAACAGGCCAAACAAGAGTTTGAACAAATCCAAAAGATGGAGAATAAAATATTACTTTATTCTGATCCAAACTATCCGGAACAACTTAGACAAATACCAGATCCCCCCCTGTTTTTGTATTACCAGGGAAATCTGGATCTGTTGAAATCTCCCTGTATAGCTATCGTGGGTTCCAGGACATGTTCTGACTACGGTTTAAATACAGCTGGACACTTCTCCAGTTCACTATCCAATGCCGGTATCACTGTAGTTTCCGGATTTGCATTGGGTATAGACGGCAGGGCACATAGTAGTGCCTTGCAGGCTTCCGGAAAATCGATTGCAGTCCTGGGGACCGGTTTGGACGTGCCTTATCCCAACAGAAACAACCAATTAAGGGAATCCATGCTAAATCATGGACTTCTGCTGACTGAATTCAGTCCAAAAACCCAGCCGGAACCCAGGAATTTCCCCAGAAGAAACAGGATAATAAGCGGATTGAGCCTGGGAGTGCTGGTTATAGAGGCGGGAGAAAAAAGCGGAAGCCTGATTACGGCCCGCTATGCCCTGGA
>CAJXKR010000078.1 GCA_913055815.1 uncultured Desulfohalobiaceae bacterium
CCCCTGGTACGAGGACAACCCCAAAGAGCGTGCGGACGCGCACAAGGCTCCCCTGATGTTCGAGGACGGGGCCATGCAGACCATGCGGGACGCTGTAATCAACGAGGACCCTTATCCGGTCAAGGGGCTGTTTGCTTATCACACCAATCCCATGCAGGCCATGCCCAACAGGGAGAAAACCCGCAGGATGCTTGAGAACATGGAGTTCGTCATCAGCGTGGACATAAAGATGAGCGATACTGCCTGGATGTCGGACCTGGTCCTTCCCGCCCCCAGTGCACTGGAACGCAGGGACCCGGCCAGCGTAAAACAGGCCGGCAGTGCAGGGGCATGTGTCTATACCAGGGATCCGGTTGTCCCGCCCCTTTTTGATAGCAAGTCTGTATTTGAGATACTCCAGGGCCTGGCCAAACGATTAGATCTGGGCAAATTCTTCGACTTTGGCCTGGAAGAGTACCGGGAAGAACAATTAAAAGGCATGCCGGAAGTCAAAAAGGCTCTGCGGGAAAAAGGGGTATACAACCACAATGGCTCCCTTTACGGACTATACAAGGACAAACCACTGAGGACCAGCTCCGGCAAGATCGAACTCTCCAGTGCCAGGTACAAGGACAAGGGACTGGATCCCATCCCTGTATACGAAAGACCGCAAGAAGTACCCCAAAACAGCTTTCGTCTAGTAGTGGGCAGGAACGCCTGCTATACCAACTCCAACACCCAGAACAACTGGCTGCTGCTCCAATTCGTACCCAACAATCCCCTCTGGATAAATCCCGGGGCTGCAAAGAAGCTCGGAATCCGGGACGGAGATCAAATAAAGGTGAGCAGTTCAGTTAGTCATGTCCTGACAGTTGCCAAAGTAACCCAAGACATCCGGGAGGATACTGTTTGCATGTGGAGCGGATTCGGCAACATATCAGACGGGCTTACCCTGGTGGGACACAAAGGGGGGAGTGTAGCAGAGCTTTTGGAGGATCACATCGACACCTTGAACGGCAATGCCGCCCTGCACGAGACTTTTGTTACAGTTAAACAGGCATGATTTAAAAACCGGAGAAATTCTTATGAAATCGCAGTACGCCATGATTATCGACTCTTCCAAGTGTATAGATTGCAAGGCCTGTCTTGCCGCTTGCAAACAGGTAAACGATCTCCCGGAAGATCACTGGAGGAACTGGATAAAATACTCGGAACAAGATCCTCAATCTGCAGAAACTCACTTGGTGCACTTCCAACCCGGGGGATGCATGCAATGCAACACTCCCACCTGTGTAGAGGCCTGTCCCACGCGGGCCACTTACAAGGACGAAAGGGACGGGACGGTAAAAATAGACTACGGCTTGTGCATCGGTTGCGGTAGTTGCATACCAGCCTGCCCCTACGGGGCAAGGTACAGGAATCCCATAACCCGAAAAGTGGACAAATGCGACTTTTGCGACTTCTGGAGAAATAACTTCGGGCTGGAACCAGCCTGCGTTAGTACATGTCCTACCAAGGCCCGCATATTCGGGGACATACACGACCCAAAAACGCGGGCATACCAGGTCCTCAGGGAAAACTCGGATCGAGTGGTCAGGTTAAGCAATCCCCAGACAGAGACCAAACCCAACATGTTCTATTTGAAAAACACTGCCCCCAAGGATTGGCCCAAGCCGGCACGTACCCCGGATCCGATCAAAGCCATGCTTTGCTGTCTGACTCCTGGTCTTCAAGGCATTTTGGGGGCATCAATCCTGGGAGCATTGGTCATGTGGGGCAAACAAATTTTCACCAGATCAGAAGAGGAACAGGATGACCGAGAATCTGAATAGCGAGGTCCCAAAAAAATTCAACCATTAGACAGTCTGCAAGACATTTCAGGACAAGTCAGGGAGAAAACTATGAACAACAAGATCCTTAGACACAACACCTCGGATATAATCCTGCATTGGTTCAACGCCCTTTGTTGGTTCTTGCTCCTAATAACCGGATTGGGCGTACTAGGCAACCATCAGATCAATCCACTCGGGAAATGGTTCCCCGCAATGATGGAATCCTTGTGCGGAGGGGCAGAATGCCTGCTTACAGTACACGAAATTATCGGATTAGTCTGGATTAGCGCTTTCCTGCTCTATTTGCTGCTAAATTTCCGGGCAAGCATGAACTTTCTGCGGGAAATCTTTACTATTCATCCGCGCAGGGACCTGGTCTGGCTGCTGAAAAAACCATTGCAACTGACCATCGGCAACAAGGCAATGCGCAGATTGGGCCTAAATACTGAACTGCCACCGCAGGGATTTTACAACGTGGGACAAAAGGCGTTTGCACAGCCCGCAGTCATTTTGGGATTAATTATAGCCGTCACTGGAATAATCATGTTCCTCTCGGACAAGGTCTTGGCAGAAGAGCAGACTGTACTGGTTATCTGGTCCATAGGCATCCACTACGTGGCAGTGGGATTAGTCACCGCAGGATTGGCCATTCATATATTCATGGCAGCAATAAACATAGAGGAGAGACCTGCTTTCTATTCCATGTTTTCTGGCTATGTCCCGGTGGAACACGTAAAATACCACAATCCGTTGTGGTACGAGGAAATTATCCAAGAGGAACAAAGCTTACCCGATTCAGGCACATCGAGAACACAGGAAGCAACAGGGGTGCAAGAACAAAGTACAGCGGACAAGATATAAACATATATAACTTAACGAATTAAAATCAAAGGAGAATTAAAATGAACAAAAGAAAAACACAAATCGTAGTCATGATGGTATTGGGAATCTTTTTAACACTGACTGCACTGGCAGCAGCTGCTAATTACAAGCCAGACGGAGATGAACGCAAGGGCAAATACCTGTATCGCAAGAATTGCCTCTCCTGCCACGACGGCAGCAAGGCCAAGGAACTCTATGCCAACACCAAGACTCAAGCCCAGTGGAAAAGCAGTTTTAAAAGGCACGAACGTTTTGAATGCAAAAAACAATGGGAAAAACGTTCCAAACAGGATTTAATAGATATCTTCACCTACTTGTACAAACACGCCTACGATTCCCCGCAACCAGCTAAATGCGGATAGGCATGCCCTAGTGTAAACCTGCTACCAAGAAAAAAACACAGTTGCAACAAGGAGAAAAGGATTATGCAAAACAGGCAAAAGACAAGCTTTTACTCTATCCTCTGCGCCGGAGTTGTTCTTTTTTTGCTGCTCGCATTGCCATACCCTTCTGTTCTTGCCCAGGACACGAATAAGGAAAAGAGATTGCAGCAAAAGATGGAGAGCATGAACAAGGAAATCAAAAGCATGCAAAAACGCATGCAAAAGCTGAAACAAAAACAAAAAAGGCTGCAAAAGGAAAAAAAGGAGTTGAGCGAGGATCAAGAATGGAACACTAAGGATATATCCAGCCTTAGGGACCGTATGGCCAAGGCTGAAAAGCACACTTCCAAGGACAGGGTGAACTTTAGCGTGCAGATGGAGCCCAAATTTTGGTCCACCCATATGAGCGACGTTAGTGTGGTTACTGCAGGAGATATATTCAAGAGACAGAAAAAAATGGGTGGATCTCTGCCCAAATCAATGGTCAAGCATGGTTTAAAAGAAGTGATCGGCACAGAAGAAGTAGACGTGGACAACGATGTAATCCGCACCCTGAAATTCCGTTTGAACTTGAACTCCCAGATAACCAGGAACCTGAAGTTCTCCGGGAGACTGTCCGCATACAAGCTCTGGGGGGACAGCAGCGTGGATTTCAACAGCATGAACCAGGGCGGACTTGCAGACATGGAGTTGGACGGAAACACAGCCAGCAAACCGCACGGGGACACCATCCATTTGGAGCGGGCATATTTCGACTATACCAAGAAGTTCGGATCAGTTCCGGTTAATTTCTCTCTTGGTAGGCGACCCTCAACACAGGGACCACCCAGGGAACTATTCCTGAATTCCGAGGTACAGGGCAGCCCCTTGGTCAACCTGATCAATTGGCAGTTCGACGGTGCCTCGCTCTACTTCGGCCTGGAGGATGTGACCAATATCCCCGGGGCAGGATTCAAACTTTGTTACGGCAGCGGTTATGAGAGCGAATACGGAACAACAGGGGCATTCAAGGGCTCCCCGAAATTGGACGATGTTAATTTCTACGGGTTCATAGCCACGCTCTACGACGACTGGACCACCAAGGCCGAGCTCATGGCCGCCTATGCCCCGGATTTAACCGACGGATTCACAGGAACTACGGTTATGCCCATGACGGTCTCTCCTGTAAACGCTACACACGTGACATTTGAGAAAAACAACGAGGGATTTATAAGCAGAATGCAACCCACTGCGGAAATCGGGGACTGGAGTGGAGTGAGCACATTTATCAAGAGTGCTTTTCTCGAGGACAAGCTGCATGCATTTGTCTCCGGGGCCTGGAGCCATACAGAGGCGGACAAGGTTTCCCAGAACCTCATGTATAATCTCATGGGGCTAAGCCTGCTCAGTTCTGGCGGAGACCTGGAGGATCAAGACGGTTACCATGTATGGGCCGGAACGCGCTACGATGCAGACTACGGCGGTAAGTTCGGTTTGGAATACAACTACGGCTCCAAGTACTGGCTGCCGCTGACCATGGCGGAGGACAACCTCTACACCAGCAAGCTCGCCACCCGGGGACATGTTGCTGAGCCCTACTATATCCACTCTATTGTGGAGAATCACTTCTTTGCCCGTTTGGGAGGTCAGTTCTACTTCTACGAACATACTAACAGCGGCAATCCATTGGGTAAACCCGTGGATGTAGACGATGTTTCCCACGGCCAGGCTTTTTTCCCTTCACCGGAAAGAATGCAGCAATACTATCTTTCTATGGTTTATCGCTTCTAGCTAAGAGGATTATATTAGAATTTTGAATGTTAAATAACGGAGGCAACCTGTATGAATCTACAGGAAATTCAAAGCGATAATTTTTTGGATGCCAGGGGGCTTAGTTGCCCAATGCCTTTGCTCAAAACCAAAAAAACCCTGAAAAACATGAATTCCGGAGAGGTACTGGAACTATGGGGGACGGATCCGGGCACCAAGAACGACCTCTCGGACTACTGCAAAAGGAACAACAACGAATTTCTGGGTTATCTAGACCTGGAAGAGGGATACACGAAATTTTATATAAAAGTGGGATAACTGATCCAGCGGATTTAAGTTTTAATTTATCTTGTAACCAGTGCTTGTAAACAATAAAGGAGAAACATGCAAAAAGAATCCGGATTTTTGAGACAAGAACTGGGCCGGGGATATGGCCTGGTGTTTCAACAGGCCTGGCCAGCGTGGCTATCCGGGATATTTCTGGCCATACTGGCAGTAATGCTTTTTATGTGGTGGCACGCCTGGGGAGTAGCCGGTGGTTTTGCCAACTGGGGTGACTGGTTTTATCATCTATTGGGAATATACGACTCCTCCCCAGAAAAGAGCATTTTCCTGCACGGTATGTCTGTCTCAAACATAGGACTGTTGGTGGGAGCCTTTGCCTCTGCCCTTTTGAGCAGGCAGTTCGGAGTACACCGGGCTCCCAAGTTCGAATACCTAAAAGGCCTCGCAGGAGGGGCTTTAATGGGGGTAGGGGCCGCCTTGGCCGCAGGATGTAATGTGGGGGGATTCTATAGCGCCCTCGGAATGCTCGATCTGGGTGGCTTCATGATGATGCTCGGCCTGTTTGCAGGAGCGTATCTCGGACTGCTCTACCTCCTCTGGGAAATGGAAAATATTGGTCAAGGTGCTACAGGAGGACAACATGTTGATAAAAACAAAGGGACTGACTGGAGCAAAGCATTCCCTTATATAGGAGGATTTGTCTTTCTGTTAATTTTGACTTCTTTTCAGGCTTATTCTTGGCTTGGCCACACCAAAATGGGAGGTGTATTATTCCTGGGATTCTTGATCGGATTAGTAATGCACCGGGGCAGATTCTGTTTTGCCAACGCATTCAGGGAACCGTTCATGACAGGGGACAGTACAATGATGCGGGGCGTAATAATCAGTCTCATACTATATGCATTAGGAGCTGCGGCGATGAAGTGGGCATATATTCAGCCTCCTACAGCCGGTATCTATCATCCTTTTTGGATCGGCAGTCTGGGCGGAGGATTGATTTTCGGCTTCGGAATGCTCCTGGCAGGAGGTTGTGGTAGCGGATCCTTATGGAGGGCAGGTGAAGGACACTTGAAGTTGTGGCTGGCACTAGCGGGATTTTTCCTGACCAACTCCCCCGTGTCCAAATTTATCGATCAATCAGGATTAAGTGAATACCTGGGTCAAGGGATATTTATCCCGAATATACTAACCTGGCAAGGGGGGTTAATCCTGTTCATCCTTGTATTGTTCGGGCTTTTTCTTCTCCTGCGTTGGAATGAAGAAACAGAGAACTTCGTTGCGTTTTAAATTATCAAATTAAACAAGGGAGGAATCTTATGAATCTGGAAGACATACAGGCGGATGAAGTACTCAATGCACGGGGCTTGTCCTGTCCCATGCCACTTTTAAAGATGAAAAAGACATTAAAGGGAATGAAAAAAGAACAAATCCTGGAGGTATTGGGGACTGATCCGGGTTCCAAAAACGACATCCCCAATTATTGCGAAAAGCATAACTATAACTTCCTGGGATATTATGACGATCAAGAAAACTTTACCAGGTACTACATTCAAATCCAATAGGAGGAAGAACATGAGGACATTGGCGGTTGTAATCAGGGATCCATACCAACAGTACGAAGGGCTGCGAACCAGCCTGGGGGCACTGCTGGAAAATTTGCATGTGCAAATGATTGTCCTGGATCACGTAATTCAGAATATGGACGAGGCATATTCCGAAAATATGGAATTTTTGGATGAGATGGAAGGGGAGCGCTTTTCCAACAATCCCGAAAATGTAGAGCAGTACGGATTCTCATCTATTACTTTAGACAAAGCGGGAGATGTACTTCGAGACGCCGATATAGTAATTCCATTCTAAAAAAGGGGAAAGTTATGAAGACACTGCATATCTTAAAATCCGAGCCGGATTCGGAGATCGAAACTCTCATATCTGCAATATCCGGGCAAGATCCCGATAAACTCGAATTATACAAGAACAGCGTGGATTGGCATAAAGTAGTGGATGAAATATTTGCCTATGACAAGGTTATTTGCTGGTGGTAAAATTATGTACAAAGCGGCAATGTGCCACCAGCAATTGGAAGGATTCAATTAAAAAGGAGTGTTATTTATGTCACAGGGTGCAATAGGGATCCTGGTAAGAGACAACAGGTATTTGGATTACGTGCTCAATTTTACCAGCGCGGCATTTGATAAAGGATACCAGATTTTGATTTTCTTCAGCGGCAGGGGGGTATTACTCACCCAAGAGGCAAAATTTGAAAATATTATTAACCTAAGCACGCCGTATATCTGCGAAGTGAGTTACAGAGCTCACGGGTTTGAAGGACGCGAAATACCCGGTGTAGTTTTCAAACAGTTTGTCACTCAAGCCAGAAATGCTGAAATGCTTGAGGAATGTGAGCGTTATCTGGTCTTTTAGAAAAAAATATGTATGATGATAAAAAAACTGCCGACAGAATCTTCCTATATTATCTATACCCAGAGACCTCTCCGGTCTCTGGGATAACTTTTTACTGTAACTTCCTTGACAATCCCAAAAGAAGAGTTGCCAAATTAGCCAGACAAATCAAATCCAGCGTTAGCCCAAGCACTCAATCCTCCTGCCAGGCTGTGCACGTGGGTGAAACCATCCTGCTTGAGCCTGCTGGCCACTATATTCGCGCGATAGCCACTTCTGCACACAATTATGATTTCTTCATCCCTGGGCAGATTCAGTCCATTGTCCAGAATGTCAGTCATGGGGACGTGGCTGGTATTAGGTACATAACCCTGCTCACGCTCTTCCATGGTACGCACGTCCAAAAGATGTCCGAAATCATTTTCTTCAATTTGCTGTTTCAAGTCCTGTGCTGAAATAGGAGACAAACTGTCAATAGGCATTCCGTGTGTTATCCAGGCTGACATCCCTCCGGCAAGGTAGCCGTAGATATTGTCGTATCCGATTCTGTGCAATTCCCTGGTCATAAGAGTGTATTTTTCCTGGGTATCCACAACCAGCAACAGATTGGCAGTAGGTTCTATGACCATGCCTATCCAATTCGCCATTTGTTTTTCAAAACCTATATTAATGCTGCCCGGAACATGAAATCCCCCAAACGAAGCAGTGTCTCGAGTGTCGATAATCGTAGCGCCTTGTTTTCTGATCTGATCAAAACGATCCGGATTCAACCTTCGCTCCAGCGGACATCTCTCCAGCAACGGTGCACCTTGGATATTGGTCTCTATAATACGAGAAAAACTCTTGGGCCGCATCGGAGCTGCTCCTGCAATCTGGGAGTGGAACTCCTCAAAGCTGGATAATTGCAATATGGATTGGGCCTCACGCTCAAATCCAAGTGTACTACTGGGTTTTGCGCTCAAACCTTTACCGCACAAGGAACCCTCACCGTGGGCTGGATATAGTTCCAAATAATCCGGGAGCTTGTTCAACTTGTTGTACAAGGAATCGTAGAGATTCCGGATCTGTTCGTCCATTATCTCTTCTCCAGCAAGGTCAGGACGCCCGATGGACCCCACGAACATAAGATCCCCTGTCAATATCATCCAGGGTTGCTCGGATCTTGCCTTGTCAGTAATCAAAAGGGAGATGGAATTGGGGGTATGTCCGGGTGTATATATTACTTCCACTTTCACCATCCCGAATTCTATCACATCTCCTTCTTGCAGTGGCTGATGGGGAAAAGCGACCGGCGCGTGTTCACTATAATAGATTTCTGCCCCTGTTAAGGATTGCAATTCCTGATTGCCGCTTACATGATCCGCATGCACATGAGTTTCAATAATATGGGTAATTTTCATGCCTTCGTCCCGGGAAATATCCATATAATCCTGTATATCGCGTTTCGGATCTACCACGATTGCCTGTCCCGCACCCGGACAACCGATAACGTAGGAATTGCATCCCAGTCCCTGAACTCTAATTTGTTTGAAATACATTTCTTGTCTCCTTAAATACTTGTATCTTATAATTATCCAGTTATAAAAAGCCGTCCGGAAAATCATTTTTAACGGACGGCTTTATTTCATCCTCCTACCTTCTACTCACTCTTTCCCATGGGCATTTTCTTGAACCTGCCACCGTGGATTATGGGATCTCCCTCGTAGCCAAGTTCTTCGAAATTCAAATAATCTGTACTGTTCTTAAGCTTTTGCACGTCCCAGCCCAATCCCTGCATGTTTTCCCAATTCGATTTTTTATCCATCAACTCGGCAAAATCCTTTGACCTGGATTTCTGGTGACAGCGACCGCAAGTCTTTTCACCCCGCAAGGACTCGTGGCACTGTCTGCAATTAAGTGCCTTATCCTCGGGGAGCACCTCGTGCTCTATACGCCAGTACATATTTGTCCTTACCCAAACGTATTCCCCGCTATAAGGCAAATCCATGGCCTCCATACCTTCTGCGAACGCCTTGTTCCAGTCCAGGTTCTTCCAATAAGCGGTCTTGTCGTCTTTGCCGTACGGAAAAAGATGTGGAACGAGGACCAGATTGTTCACAGGGTCCGCACCCTGCACTCCCCGCATTAGTTTAAAAGGGGTTATTTTGGATTCAGGATTCTTCTTTGACCCCACAGGTTTGGTAAGATTTATATATTCCCCGTTCTGCTTGACATTTTTGGGATTATCAGGATCAACCACCTTGCCCTCAAGATCCACCTTGTCTCCGGCAAGAATCCTTTCCATGTAACCATTATACCATGCAAAATCCGGCTTGGCGAATTTTTTCCATTCGAATACACCTTTTTTCCAATGATATTTTGGTTTCCCGTGCTCGTTCTTCTTGACCTCGCGGTTTTTATTACCAGCCTGGGACCAGTCCCACCAGGTCTTGGTAGGCTTGCATTTGGCATAGACTGGTGAATGACAAGTATTACAGTTAATGTGCTCGCAGTGTTCGTTCAAATGATGATCCAACAGATCATCTCCGTAGTGCGGCTCATTTGTATGGCAATCCACGCATCTCTTGGCCCCTTCACTAGGTGCCACGGATGAAGACCTTCCGGGTATTTTGTGATTTGTGGCCTGATGGCATTCAGTGCAGGAGAAATCGTATCCCCCCATATGTATGTCGCAGTTCTTGCTGGGATACATAAGCTCGCTTCCAAGATCGGCATGTTTAATCTGATCTCCGCCACCCCCGTAAAAGTGGCAACTACCACAGGTTTCTCTGCTGGTAGGACCCACATTTTTCGCTACGTAAGGCAAGTCAACGCTTGATTTCGGCATACCCGCACCTTTCGGGTTCTTATCGTAGCTGCCGGTGGTATCGTGGCAAACCAGGCAATCTATATTACTCAAGTCTTGAAAATCGAAATTTTGATCATCCCAGCCGTATCCGGCATGACAAGATGTGCAACGAGCCTCGTTGCTTGTGGGATTGATTCAGAATCCGTTCAGGGCCACAGTGCCCTTGCCTATATCCACCTCCTTCTGTTCGTGTACCGTGTGTTCCGAAGGTCCTTTCCAAAGCCAGTGCGCGGTCTCGGAGAATTCCTTGCCCTCTTCTTCGTGGCAATTCAGGCATTCTTCGGTCACTTCACCGGGCTTGGGATCCTGGGGCAGCTCCACCTTCTTGGAGTGATCTACCGGATTTCTCTGATGGCAACTCTGACAATCGGTGGGTCCCTTGTTTTCCTTTTCGTGACAACCCATGCATCTTAAATGGTAGGCCCCTTTTAATCCGGGGCGATCGGTGCTCTTGGACTCAAACGACTCTTTATGGCATGACCTGCAGGGCACGGTCTCGGGCTTACTCTCGTCGGCCGGCCTGTAGTGATGGCAGGCAGCGCAGTTTTCGTCCAAACTGGCTGCGTGTTTGGCGTGCATGAACCGAACAGGCTCATACTTGTCCTTGTAAGTATTTACCAAGGGACTGGACAAAAGATAGTAGTCGTGTTCAATGTCTTCTATTCCTATGCCCTTTTCATTAAGTCTCATTTCCCTCAGGGTAGGGTCTTCTTCTTTTACATCCCGGACAAACGGGTACTTGATCTTTGCCCTTTGCTTTGCCTTGCGCTGATACTCCGGGCTCCAGTCTTCAGGCCGCGGGTATTTGTCCTTGCGCATCTTTTCCCCTTTACCTCCGGTATTTGCCAGGGCTATACCGGAAACTGCAACAACAAGACAAAAACATAACAATAAGATCCTTGGAATTAACATTCCCAAAAACCTGTTTCTTGATATCATTCTTCCACCTCCAGTTTTTTTGCACTGAGCACCGGCAGATATGTTACAAACAATCTGTACAAGAACATTATTGCAGCTA
>CAJXKR010000079.1 GCA_913055815.1 uncultured Desulfohalobiaceae bacterium
TCCCAAGCAAAAGTCACTCCTGCAGGAAACCCTGGAGGAGCGCAGGAATAACAAGAAGGGGGAATAGCCATGTTCGAGAAGGCCTTGAAGACTTTGAGGTTGCACAGGGGTGCAGAAATGGAGGAAGTTAGGGAGGCTTACGTAAGGCTTACCCGCAGGTATCCTCCGGAACATTTCCCGGAAAAATTCAAGGAGATAAAAAGGGCCTACGAACAACTGAGTCTGCATTGGTCCGCTCTGGTGCCCCTGACCAAGGAGATTGCACTTTCGGAAACACCAGCCCAACTCGTTCAGACCATCATGCAGGAAGCCCTGCAGGTGGCTGAAAAGAAACAAGATCAAGGTGATCCGGCTCTCCTGGATGCGTGGGAACTGGAACCTATCCTGCGCAGCAACGCATACAAAAGTGAACTAAAGAACGTCCTGGAGGAGATAAGAGAGCAGGGGCTGGAATACGCAGACCCGGACAGATAATGGGCTATCCGCGGAAGATTGGATTCGGTTTGTTAATTTTGTTTGACAATTGTCACGTAACGGCTTACTACCTATTTTCTTTCCTGCAGCATGAACCTTTTGAGACTCTTGTCCCATTGCGGTATAGTCACTAAGTGAGAATCCGCGATTTTGTTCTTGGATAGCCGGGAATTTTGTGGACGGGGAGCTTTTTGCAAAAACTGGGTACTGGAAACTGCTTGTATTGCACATTCATTGCTTATAAGCCCAAAATCCCTGCCTTGCCGATAAATCTCCCGGGCGAAATCGTACCAAGTACACTCCCCGCTGCCGGAAAAATGAAATATTCCGTACACTGGTTGATAGCAACTGATCATGTTTATTATGGCCTCGGCAAGGTCCGGAGCATAGGTCGGATTACCGTATTGATCGTTTACAACTTGTATCTCCTGTCTCTGGTTCATAAGCTTGAGCATGGTGTAAACGAAATTTTGGCCAGAATGTCCGTAAAGCCAAGCGGTACGAATAATTATGAATTCCTTCATATTATTGGATATAAACTTCTCGCCCTGTAATTTTGTACGTCCATAAACGCTTAGCGGGTTGGGAATATCATCCTCAAAATATTCGCCTTGTTTTGTGCCGTCAAATACATAGTCCGTGGATATTTGCACCAGGGAGGCACCTTTTTGGGCTGCGATACTGGACAGGTTGTGCGGTCCCAGAGCATTCACGCGATAGGCGTACTCTTGCTCATCCTCGCATTTATCCACCGCAGTATATGCAGCACAGTTTATTATCCAGTCCAGTTCACAGCCGGCTAAAAAATCCTGGACCGAATCAATGTCGGTTATATTGATTTCCGAGTTGCTTGCAAAGTATTCAATCTCCCGTCTTTGCAACTGCTCTTCCACTGCCTGTCCCAGCATGCCCCTCGAACCTACCAGCCACACGTTCATTCAAACACCTCCGCCTCGTAAAGCCCGGGCAAATTTCTGTCCTTGTCCGAGACTACAAGTTCCATATCCGGCCAAGATATATTCAAATGCGGATCATTGAAATGTACTCCCGCCTCTAAGCTTTTAGAGTACTCAGCTGAACATTTGTACAGAAAATGGGTATTGTACTGCAGAGTCAAAAAGGCATGTCCAAACCCTTCAGGTATATAAAGCATCTTAGCATTTTCATCGCTCAACTCGTGGGCTACCCACTTACCAAAGGTTGGAGAGCTTTTGCGAAGATCCACTGCCACATCAAGCACAGCCCCTGTGACTACCCGGACCAATTTGGCCTGGGCGTACGGGGGAAGTTGATAATGTATCCCTCTTAGCACTCCCAGATTGGAACAGGAATGATTATCCTGGACAAATTCCATATCGATTCCAGCACTAGAGAAATCGCTTTTTTTATAGCCCTCCAGAAAATATCCACGGGTATCTCCAAACACCCTGGGCTTAACAAGTACAACCTCTGGTATGGCGGTTTGTTCAAATTCAAAAGGCATTGGATTATACTCCCAGCTCTTTGGCAATCTTGCGTAGATAATCCCCGTATACAGACTTGGAAAAACGTTGTATGTGTTTTTTGAACATTTCTCCTGAGATAAAACCTTGCCTTAGGGCTATTTCTTCCAGACAGGCGATTTTGAAGCCCTGTCTTTCCTCGATCACCTTCACAAAATTGGTTGCATCCAATAGCGAGTTCTGCGTGCCTGTGTCCAGCCAGGCAAAACCCCTGCCCATTAGCTGAACAGATAGTGTACCTCTTTTCAAGTATTCCCTGTTCACATCGGTGATCTCCAGTTCTCCTCTATCCGAGGGGGTTAGGTTGGCAGCAATATCCACCACGTCGTTGTCATAGAAATATAGCCCCACAACTGCATAATTTGATTTGGGCTGCGTCGGTTTTTCCTCTATAGACAGAACCTTTTGGCTGTTCTGCTCGAATTCAACCACCCCGTACCTTTCCGGCTCCTGGACATGGTAGCCGAAAACAACTCCTCCCTGTTCTATTCTGGAAGCATTCTTTAGCAAATCGATAAATTCGTGGCCGTAAAAAATATTGTCTCCCAGCACAAGACAGACGCTGTCATCCCCTATGAATTCCCTTCCGACTATAAACGCATCTGCAAGCCCCTTGGGCGAATCCTGTACAGCATACTCTATGTACAACCCAAGTTCAGAACCGTCGCCGAACAATGTCTGTAAACGCGGTGTATCCTCCGGGGTGGAAATTATCAGTACCTCTCTTATGCCGGCAAGCATAAGGGTGGATAAGGGATAATAGACCATGGGCTTGTCATATATGGGCAGAAGCTGCTTACAAACCGCTAATGTAGCAGGGTACAACCGGGTTCCAGATCCACCTGCCAATATTATTCCTTTCAATTTGGATCTCCTGTCGGTTTATACAAATTTATATCAGTATGCGTCTCTCTCTTTCAGAGCTAAAATACCGGACAATTTCAAGCCATCCCAGCCTGCCCGTACTGTTATAAAGTTATCAAGAAAAGTGTCTATCTGTTCTGATAATTCAATTGGATCCAGTTTTGGTATTCTCCGCTTTGAACCCTTTTAACCCAATCCATGTTGTGCAAATACCAATGAACTGTTTTTTGCAAACCCTCGGTAAAAGAAACGGTTTGTTTCCAACCCAGGTTGTGTTTGATCTTCTGGCAATCTATAGCATACCTTTGATCGTGTCCAGGCCGGTCCTTTACGAAATGTATCAGATTTTTCAACTCGGAACTCTTTTGATCGGTTTCCCGTGCCACAACATCGCACAAAGTCTCAATCAATCCAATATTGCTCCATTCATTATCACCCCCCACGTTGTAGCATTCCCCCAGGGCCCCTTGTTCCAGGACAGTCCAGATCGCCAGCACGTGATCCTGTACATACAGCCAATCTCGTACATTTTTCCCGTCTCCGTATACCGGAAGATATTTTTTTTCCAGCATATTAAGGATCATAAGCGGGACAAGCTTTTCAGGGAACTGGTAGGGACCGTAGTTATTGGAACAATTGGTGAGTGTAATCGGCAATCCGTAGGTATGGTAATATGCCCGGGCCACATGGTCGGAAGATGCCTTGCTCGCGGAATAGGGGCTTCTGGGATCATAGGCAGTTGCTTCGGTAAAATAACCGCTTGAACCCAGTGAGCCGTATACTTCATCAGTACTTATATGTAAAAACAGGGTGTCATTTCGCTCCGCCCAGAATTTCCTTGCAGTCTCAAGCAGCGTAAAGGTACCCATTACGTTGGTTTGCATGAATTGAGCAGGCCCATGAATCGACCTGTCCACATGGCTTTCAGCTGCAAAATTAATCACGGTATCAATGTCGTAAGTATCAAATAATCTATCCACTAATTGGGCATTTTCTATACTCCCCTGTACAAAGACATATCTGGGATCATTCTGATAATCTTCCAGGTTCTCCGGGTTGCCGGCATAGGTTAGGGCATCTAGATTGATGATTTTTCCGGAAAAGTTATCTTGAAAAAGACTATGTCTTATGAAATTACTTCCTATAAAACCGCAACCTCCGGTAACCAAAATATTACGCAATGCTCTGGGCATTAGTGAGCTCCCTTTGTAGCATATTTTTTACCAGAATCTATCATTGGAACTTAGTCAAATTCGAGTCAAGCTGAATTCTGAACAGTTTGTTTATTCAAGTTTTTTTTTGAAACCAGGGCTTTTTCCTTTCCAACTGTCCAACCCAAAGACAAAGTAGCTTCATCTCTTGAGTAGTTTTATCATACTTATCCCGGATTTCAAGTAGATATCCAAGCATTTGAAGCAATATCGAAACCAAGATGAAGAATTTTATGTAGTAATTGAAAGAGATGAGGACGGTTTTTATGTTGCCGAAGTTCCGTCCCTAAAGGGATGTTATTCCCAAGGAAACACTATTGACGAACTTTTAAACAACATACGAGAAGTTATAGAAATGGCTTTAAAAGCAGCAATTTTAAAAAATTTAACACTATAGCGAAAATTTTATATTAAGCTACAGGGGTAACGATTTTTTTACATCCGTCATTCCTGCGAAAGCAGGAGTCCAGACAAAAATCAAGCCCTTTTAAAAAAACTAGATTCCGGCTCAAAGCCTACCCCGTACTCCGATACGAGGGTCGGAATGACAAGAATGATCGTATTTTAAACTTACACTGTTATGTTAAAAATATTAACATGATATCTACCACTAAAAAATCAAAATTAGAATTGCTTTAGAAGATGCCATCCCATTAAATACCTTACTTTCTACATCTCTAAAGCAACATGTTAAGTTTATAAATTAAGCCAGTAGGGCACAACCCCCACTGGCATACTAATTTTACTGATTCTCTCCCTCTGAAGCTTCTCTGTGCGCCTTGATCTTTTCATCAAGGTTTTTCAGGCTTCCGGCCAAGCCGTTCACGAAATTATTAGCCTGACTAGCGGGAATGATAAGTGTCCCGGCATCGATCTGTTCGTTTTCTGCTCCGCGCTGGGTTAGCTGAATGCGCAGGTTGCCATTGGACAGGGTTACACTTTGAATTTGGTCTGCGAATAGTTGCATTAGAATACTCCTTTAAATGTTTTTATAGTGATAAATATTTTCGAATAAAAAATTACTGACTCTGCCCCAGATTTTGTGTATTCAGGGGCTTCCCGGACCACTCGAATATATTCTCCAAGTTCCATTCCGCTTTTCTGGACATTTCTGCCAGGGAATACAGGAAACTGTGGATCTGCTTCCAGCCCAGGGTCAAACTTACCAAATGGGTGTTTTGTTTATAAAACTTCAAGCTGACTGCTTCTGCAGTATGATTAATGTCCACTTTGCTGGCCACCCGGGCAGATTTTAACTCCTTTGCCTTTTCCTGTTTCTGATTGCCTGAGTCCCATTGGGGATAATTTGTCTCCAGTTCGCTGTGGTGCATGAACTGGTATATATCCTCCTTGTTGTCCGTGCAGATAGTATCCGGCAGATTGGTATTCTTTTCTATATAGTGCCGCAGGTAATTGCCCAGTAATTTGACCAGCCTGCGGGTAAGCAGTACCGGAGAAGGGACTTCTCCCTGTTCCTTGGAAAAAGTCAGGGCTATGCGGTCCTCTTCCGGGAGATAGTGAAAAGAAAAACTTGTATCGCTCATGGTAAGACGTTAACTTAAGCCCATTATTTTAATATTTAACAGCTTTTTGTCGCTTTTTAAACAAATGGACAGGATTTCATACTCATATTGCCTAGTAGAGTAACACTGATAATCTATATAATACGTCACAAACAGCACTAATTCAAAAAAATTATTCATGCTGAACTTTCCCCAGGATGAGAAGTTATGGCTCAGCATACCAGATCATTAAAACCATCCGTGGTAGTAAGCGCAAGGACTGGTCTTTTCTTGCTAGTCTGCATATTGGAAAAAGGGAAAGGAAAAGAAGAACATTACCTGATTGGTACATCATTCCAAACCTCGTCCTCTTTGTTGTACCATATATTCTCCATACTAGAATGCTGAGCATGCATTGAATTATCTAACTCTGCCCTATTAGCCTTTTGTTTCAGAAAATGAGCAAAATTCAAAACTTCCCTCTGTAGAGGCTCAGGAAGCTGTTTTATTTCATTGACAACATCTTCTGTAATATTCATAAGGGTTCCCCTTTACAGTACTTTCAACAATAAAGGCTTAACCTCTTGTTTGCAACACCTTTTTTACTAATCCTCTCCCTCGCTTGCATCTTCAATATCTGCTTTTATCTTCTCATTCAGTTTTTTTCAAGTCACCAGCTAATCTATTTACTAAATTGGCCTGGATTATTTTGAAAATGTGGCGATCATAAGCTTTTATAAAAGAAGCGGGTCGGATAAAACAGCGGAAGGCATATGTGAGCTTCTCAGCGGGATTCGTCACGGCTTTTTTGTTCTAGAGTTCAATTTACTGTATATATTTGATTTTTTAATCCATACAAATTTAAAATCCGAGATTCAAATATCGAGATTCGGGCAATCTTGACCAACTGGATCAAGAAATAAAATCAAAGAGTTGATAAAACATCAAACATCAAGCGTTTAAATAGTTATTTATTTTCAAAGCAAAAACCGGACAAAAAAGATAACTTATTGATATCAATCAATCCTTCGTTTAGAATAAAATTACCGTGCGGGATTCGTGGATCGATCAGGGTATCTAGGCACGCTAAGGCATGGATTAAGTGCAGATTGTTCAAGGCCAGCAGGCATAGCAAGCAACTGGCATATAAATTCTACTGATCTTCACCCTCTGATGCTTCTCTGTGCGCTTTTATCTTTTCATCCAGGTTTTTCAAGCTTCCGGCCAATCCGTTCACGAAATTATTGGCTTGGCTTGCTGGAATAATTAGTGTCCCGGCATCGATCTGTTCGTTTTCTGCTCCGCGCTGGGTTAACTGAATGCGCAGGTTGCCGTTGGACAGGGCTACAGTTTGAATTTGATCTGCGAATAGTTGCATATGCTGCTCCTTTAGATTTATATGTTGTCGAAACTTATTTTATCGTCATCACCGAATATCTCTTCCGGGTTGATATTGGCCTTCTGTTGCTGTGTAGCTTTTAATCTAGCGTGGTATTTGGATAATTCAGTTAGCTGATTGATCTGGTTCATGGAAAATATCTGGGCATAAGCAAGTGCTAACGCACCATTGCCACGTAATCCGGCGAATGTTTTCCCATCCAGTTCATTCAAGGCTTTCTCGCTTATCTTATACAATCCATTAATCTTTAACGGTTCTTGCCCTTCCTGCTGCTGTATCTGCAGTGGCCATTTCTCGATCACTCCTGCTTTATCCAATAATGCACATGCGGATTTTGTGGCTTGTAGGCTCCTATCGCACTTGTGCAGAAAATCGAATATATCCTGGACAGGTTGGGTAAGATTGCCCTGTTCATCGAATATCGGCAGGCCATTAGATTGATCTGTAAGATAGTCATCGAGAATGCACATCAGATTCTTGTTGTCTTCGGAAGTAATCATCCGGAATGGATGTGTACGCAAATATGCCGGGATATAGGGTGCCAGCCATTTGCCGTCGTGATTTATATAGAGGTTTGTATTGCCGCCTAGACTAGTGAGAACAACTGGGTGATAAGTGTTTTGCTCATAAATAAAGCACAGGTTGAAGTGCGGGAGTAGCTTGGGTATTTCTTCTATAAGAATAGGTACTACTTGCTGGTCTGCGGCAAAAGAATAATCCTTACGAGGAATGTAGTGCTTGGTTGCATGTGTTGTGGTAGAGAGTGGTATCCAATTGGTCATAACTGATTTTTCTCATATATATAGGCAAAGTCAAGGATTGATAATGTCCATCACCGTGGAGTTATAAAGGCTTTTAAGCTGGACAACTGTCAATTATGTGCCTTTCCACATTTTCTCTACAGAACACATGAACAGGCTACTGGCTAAGTACAAAGTTTATTACAACTATGCCAGACCGCACATGACAAATAATAGCGAGCCGCCTGTGCATGAAGCAATAGATATTCAGCCAGCAGAGAAAAGCTTGCGCAACTTGGAATCTATCCCCTGGGTGGGCGGCTTCCACCACAGTTATCACTGGGCTGCATAGAAAGCTATTGTTCTGACCTGGGTGTCATTTTTCAGGGATGAAAAGTCCCAATGCCCTCCTACGTCCAAGCATTGCCAATGATGCACATCATTCCATAATTCGAACAGCTTTCTGGTACTTTATTTAAACAGATGGACAGAATTTCATGCTCATACTGTCTAGCAGAGTAGCACTGATAAGCTTTATAATATGTCATAAATAGCACTAATTTAAGAAAAATACTCATGCTGAATTTTTCGCCACGACAGCAATTATGTTTCATTACAGCAATTCTAATTTTAATCAAAAATCCGTTAAGAGACGACCAAAAACTTGCTGGAATTTTGAGAAGTAATCACAGTTTACTCACTCGTTGAGGTATTGGCAAGCAAGCAGGTTAATTTTTTTTGTGAGAAAACATATAGATAAGAAGACAATTAGCGAACGAAGAACATACTTTACCGTTTTCTCCTGGAGGAGAGTATAAAAGGATCCCAAGTTCGACAAAGCAGGAAATAAGAAGATAATAAATGATTTATGGTGGGTTTATTCGATGCCTTTGTTCCAGGCCTTTGAGCATGAACTCAAGCATTTCGCCCCAACTTTCGAAATACAAGTAACGAGTTAATGTGCGAATATCGTCGAAAAAAGTCTTGCGAGAGGGTAATTTAGACCTTAAAAGACGATATTTATTATCACAGTATTCCAGGACCGTATGAAATAGGAATGCCAAAACGTTAAAGGTCATTAGCAACATGGATAAATATTCTTTACCATGGCCGAAATTGTGCTCTAGATTGTATCCCTTTGTTTTGAGAACATTGTTGTTTTCGTTTTCGACCTTAAAACGAGCACGGCCGTCTGCAACAATTTGTTCTACGTTGTGTTGATTGATTACGAAATTGGTGACAAACGAGTTTTTATACAAGGTTTTTTGGTTTTCGTCGGTGATGGTCAACTCGCACCAGTTTACCCATAGAGTGTCCTCGGAGTCTCTCAAGGGGAGAGAGTTGGCGTATCTAAAGGTATGAAATTCATTAAATTTTCCGTTCCACTTTTTCTTGGTAAAGGAGAATATATTCACACCTTCTTCAAAATCGTTCAACCATTCATAAAGCGCTTTATGGGAGTCCGGCTTACAGGTGAGAATAAAATCGAATCCTTGTTCTAAAAGAAGCATGCATAGGGGATGCCTACAATACAAATCATCACCTAAGACGGTTATTCCCAAAGGAGCATACTCAGGGCCATTTTGGGTAATCCAGCGTTTGGCCGCTGCATTTTCACAATCTTGTTTGCTATGTCCGTCTTGTGGTGTAATAAATTCTGGAGGCAAGGCAATAACTTTATCGTTTCCGGGCTTTACAATAACCGGAGTAATGGCGCTATGGTAAAAGGTGGTAGATCCATCTTTATGGTTGATTCTCAAGCACTTGTCACAATGTATGGTTTTGGAGGAATGATACCAAGTACCGTCCAAGGCAAGCAATAAATTGTTGTTAAAAGAGCGGTAGGAGTCTACGATCCCGTTTTGTTCCAATGTGTTGAAAACAGTATTAAAGACTGGAAAAAAGAATCTTGGATCGATTTTATCGAGACACTCCCGAATATGATTATCGGTTGGTATATTTTTGACTTTAAAAAAGGATTCGGCGTTGTCTTTTCCCTTTTGTTCTCTCATGGATTTTTGAAAATCTAGAAAGGATGGGCTTTGTGTAAAGAAAACAGAAAAGGCGGATAAAGCAATGTCCTCCATAGTATATTTCAAGTTGTTGCCGGCACGTTGATCCGGTAGGGATCCAACAATGGAGATTAAACAATCAACGAGATCGTCAAACTTGGGTCTAGATTTCATTGCATAAGACCTGTTGAAAGTTTCGAGTTATTGGATACAGCCAGATCTCTTTGGTTGGGACGGACAGGTTGTGTTTCCTGTCCTGCCGGGATCGCCCCTTGGTTTTACCGATCCTTCGCCAATTGGCAGCTTTGTAGCAGGTGCCCTTAAAATGGGGTGTTTCAATAAAAGTCTCAAGCAAATGTACGGGATGACCGTATCGGTTCATCCAATCCATTTTAATGCGGCGAGTGATCAGTCCCAGGATGTGGCTGGCCAAGTGTGGAATCCTTACCCATGGAAGTATGAGAAAACGGGCATTGTTGGTTACAAGGTGCAAGTTTATTTCACGTTCTTTTATGTTCCATCCGATAAAGTTGTCCCGAGCGGCGGTTTTCCAAGCGGCTGAGCCGAAAATTAGACAGGCCAAGTCTCGCCCCTGAGGATCTTTAATAAGATATTTTATGTTTTTACCAACGGTTTTGTTAAAGCCAAGGTAATGGTATCGGTTAAGATAAAATCCGACACAATGCTCTTCATAGGAATTGGGAGTTGGAATCAAAACTGATAATGGCGTAAAGCAATCCAATGTTCCCCCAATTGGTTGGCTTGGGGGGATATTAAGATTTTCCGGATAGGGAGGCCGAGGTGAATGCCGAAATTTTGTTTGAATAGGGGGAAGTTTTAAATAACCTCGTTTTTCAAGTTTGTCGATCAAGCTACGTGCAGCGAAAGTTTTAAGCTGTCCGGTGTGCGTATACCAATCCCATTGCTCGCAGATATGTTTTGAGATTTTATGTCTACTCCAATCGGGATGATGGCGAACGATACTGCGTAGCCAACTAAGTTCTGAAGATCCAATTGATTGACCTTGGCATGTAATAGTTTTTTCCATGCCAATACAATGGCATAAAATTTTAGTTTAGTCCAGCCCAAAATGAATATTTTTTAAAATTAGAATTGCTGGTTTCATTATGTGTTAGCGGTCAGATCTATTATTTATTCAAAAACACAAAATACTCCTATTCTTTATATCGGCCAAATTCCACTAAATGAGGCGATCATTGGCTATGGGAATGGATTAGTAAGTTGAAATAGTTGTATTTTATGCCTTTAACACTCTATCAAGTTCTTGGGCAAATTCTTCAAGGGTGTTTACTTTTCTGGCTTTTTTAAACAATCCCCTCAAAATCTCGTAAGAGTTAATAGATCTAATATTGTCTAACATGGATTGAGAAGGAATATCCAATTCCTCTTCCAGTAATTCTATAAGCATTTCTTGTGCATTCTCCACTTTTCCTTCACTAACCCACTTTTCCTTGTATTGTAAAAATTCTTGTTCTTTTCTTTGCTCACCTTTTCGTTCAAACATTTCTGCTATGGTACCCATATACTCATCTCCTTTCGAGAATTCTTCCTCGGCTACTTTATATATGTCTATATACTCATCTTCATCCCTAACACTGTAGAGATAGCTCATTA
>CAJXKR010000080.1 GCA_913055815.1 uncultured Desulfohalobiaceae bacterium
GGTGGAGTATCCGGAGTTTCTTCCGGGTCGTATCAGTTGGCCACTCATACCAGTAATGATGGTGATCAAAATTCCTTACAAACAGCTGGTAGCCTGTCAAGTATAGCTACTGGAGACCTGACCATCGCCGGAACCGAGATAAGAGCAACAAAAACCGGGGATGACACTAAGTCTACGAGCGACAATGCATCCAGCGCAATAGCAATTGCCAGCGCAATCAACGACTCGGCAGAGACAACCGGAGTAAGGGCTGAAGCGCAAGCAAATGAAATAACCCTAGATGCAACCACTGGTACTTTGTCCGCCTCAAGTTCGCAATTGTACATAAATGATGTTAAACTAGAGACTTCTGCTGCTGCTATGACCGCTCTTGCAGATGCAATTAATGAAATATCAGATCAAACTGGTGTTACCGCTGTAGCAGATACAAGTGGTAATAATACGCTTAAACTTTCTGCTGAAGATGGAAGAAATATTGAGCTATTAGCTACTGATTCAAATTTTGGTGACAAGTTTGACAATCTGTCTAATAAGGCGGTGGGAGATGCTGGTTCTGTCGTCCGCGGCAATGTAAAGCTTTACTCCAACGAATCCTTCGAAATTGCAGGAGACAATCCTGGGAACGCCAACTTCTCCGAGACTACAGTAGATGCGGACACCCAACAACTATTGCAACCTGTTGACAGTTCCACCTTAGACGACACATGGGGAGAGGAACTACAAACTGGAGACATAAGTATAAATGGACAGAATGTGGATTTTACCCAGGGTAGTGATGACAATTCTCCAATTGAAGCTGATTTTAGCGCAAAACATATTGCTAGTTCAATAAATAACACCTCTGGATTGGGAGAAGAAGTAAATGCCAGCGGCAATACAGTCGCTAATCTAGGCGAGGTATCCGAATATACAGGTACCAGTTTCTCAATGGTTTTACAAAGTAATCGATTAGTGAGTAACATATCAAACAACTCCACTGCTAGTGGGATATCGGTAGAAATCTCTCAAGATATAGAAAAACACGATGAAAACGGATACTTGGAAGGCAAAATTAACTCTGCACTAGCGGAGGCTGGAGAGGACTATCTAAGCGCAAACGTTAATGAAAGCGGAGAGTTGGAACTGCACGCAGAAAACGGTGAAAATATCCGCGTTACTATGGGTGGAAGTAGTAGTAACTTAAGTACCAATAGATCAGCTGATAGCCAATTCTTGTCCAATTTTGACACCTCAGAGAACGGAAACGACGTAGCAGCCAGGGGCACCATATCCCTGGAGGCCAAGGAGGGAGCCTCGATAGAATCTGTTGAAGGAGCCAAGCAGGCATTGGCAGGCATAGAAACCCAGATCGGTACAGTGGAAAAGGCCAGCGTGCTCACGGTGGAATCTTCTAACGAGACCATGCAGACCATTGACAGCGCACTGAGTGAAATCAACTCCATACGCGGTGACCTGGGAGCTGTGCAGAACAGGCTGGATTCCACGATCAACAACCTGAACAACGTAAGCAGGAACATTACCAATGCCAGATCACAAATCCGGGACGCGGACATTGCAAAAGAGTCCTCGGAAATGACCCAGAACAACATCAAGAGGCAGGCAGCTTCTTCGATTCTGGCCCAGGCAAACCAGAATCCGCAGTTGGCCATGCAACTGCTCGGAGGGTAAGCTAGAGGCTAGAGACTAGAGACAAGAAACTAGAACAGCATATCCATGAACAGGGCGGGTCGCTTTTGCGGCCCGCCCTACTATATTACTTACCCCTTTTACCTCAGGAAAAAACCAGACTTTCTCTTCCCCCCTAAAGTTTTCCCCGCTTCAGGTCGATAAGAGAAATAAGAAGACCATGGCACGCTTCTTGTAAGCTGATCCGGTAAGAAAAAATTGCCCGCAAGTAGACATTTCCAGCACAGTGTTTTATACTGGCACAAAACCGGACAGCACAGCTCCGCAAAAGGAGGAAATTATGGCACTGGGAAGCATTAACAGCGCCTTTCCCAACGGCAGACCCAGCGGGTTGCCGGAAAATATCGTGGACCAGCTGGTCAACGCCCGCAAGCAGAGAGACATGACCCCTCTGCAGAGCCAGATACAGGAGGCAAAGCAGCAAAAGGACGTATATACCCAGCTGAACACCAAACTGGTAGACATTATGAAGTCTGCTGATCAGTTCAACAGCACCAACGACTTCAACGCCTATAACGCAAGTTCTTCCGATACCAGCGTGGCTACGGCCCAGGCATCTTCCGATGCCCAGGAAGGCCACTACAACTTGGACGTAACCAATCTGGCCCAGGCCCAGAACAAGCTGGTGGGGGAAGATGACGGATCAATCGACGGCAACGTAACTCAAGGTGTGACTGACCCGGATGATGCGGCACAGATCAACAATACCACCTTTTCATTTGACCACCAGGGCACAACTTACGATTTTGACACTACTGACAAGTCCCTGAATCAGATCGTGGATGACATCAACAACAGCGATGCAGCAGTCCAGGCCCAGAGCATAGATCTGGGCAACGGGGAGTACGCCCTGGGGCTAAAGAGCCAGACCACGGGAAAAGGGGAAAATCTGATTAGCAATATAAGCGGGGACATCTTCGAAGGTGGTAATACCGGCCTGGAGGAAGAGATAGCCCAAGTAGGCAAGGATGCCTCTTTCAGCGTGGACGGGGTTGACTACACCCGCTCCAGCAACAGCGTATCCGACGTAATTCCCGGCACAACCCTGAACCTGCAGGGAATTGGCCCCTCCAACGTAGACGTTAGCCTGGACACATCCAGCATAACCAGTCAGGTACAAGGATTCGTGGATACCTTTAACTCCCTGGACTCCTTTCTGGATGAAAAAGCCAGCTACAACAAGGAGACTGACGAGGCCGGCCCCTTGCTCGGGGACGCCACTGCCCGCACTGCCAAAACACATCTTCGCTCCATAATCAATAGCCCTGTGGAAGGCACTGAGGGGAACGAATACCAGTTCCTTTCCCAGGTGGGCATAGAATTCGAAAACGACGGCAGCATCTCCCTGGACCAGGAGCAATTTGAGAACGCCCTGCAAAGCAACTACCAGGACGTGCAGTCCCTGTTTACCGGGGACAAGGGCGCGGCCGGGAAGATAAAGAGCTTCTTGGGCGACTACACCAGCAGCACCGACGGGGTGATCCCGAACCAGATCGACTCCAAAAACGACAAGATCGATGATCTAAATGAAGAGGTCAGCGAGACCCAAAAAGACCTGCAGAGCTACCGGGAGCGCCTGGTAAACAAGTACACCGAGCTGGAAAAGGCAATGTTGGAGTACAACAATTTAGAAGAACAACTGAGCAGGGCAATAGATACCTGGGACAACTCCGATTCCTGATCCAGGAACAGGAAGAGAGTTCGACCGCCTTGTCCTTCCGGGTAAACAAGTAACGCCGGACGGACAAGCGGGCTGGAAATACACTTTAATCGGAACAAGTCTTGTAACTTGCAGTTTGCAAATACGGATGTAAACAAAAAAGCCAAGGAGACTGAGCAATGAACGCCTACAGCAATTATTTAAAGCACGAGCTGGAAAACGCCTCATCCGAGGAAATCATGCTCAAGCTGATGGAAGGGGCTGCGCTGCGCCTGGGCATGGCCCACTCCTGCTGGCAGAACAACGAAAAGATAAGGGCCAGGGAATTCAGGTGCAGGGCATTGGAGATCATAACCTATCTGGACAATACACTGGACATGGAAAGCGCCCCCAGTGAGATCGGTGAAAATCTGGACGGGCTATATGCTTACATGATCTCGGAGATAAACGAGGCCACCAGAAAAGAGGACTTTGAGAGGCTCCTTCCGGTAAAGGAAATAATGCAAGACATCTATACCGGATTCAAAGATGCGGTGCAGGAAGAGAAAAAACAAAAGTCCGGTGCAGCCAAGAACAGCGACTATACATATTCCACCGGTAAGGAACAAAGATCCGGCCTGACCATACAAGGCTAGGCAGACCAAAATTATACATCGGGATATGTATATATGAAATGTGTTTGCCTCTGGAGCAGTCATATTCTGGATATATCCCGAACCATTTAGAACAATAATACGAACAGAGGTAAATCATGAATAATCCCTATGCTACGTACCAAAGCAATGCAATATCCGCACTCTCCCAGGAAGATATCCTGCTCCAACTGCTGGAAGGGGCGATAGTGCGGATAAAGCAGGCCAGGCAGCTAAGCCAGGAAGGGGACAAGGCAAAAGCCAGGGAAAAAAGGACCAGTGCACTGAATATAGTAACCGAACTGGACAGCACCCTGGACCGTAAAAACGAAGCACAGGACGTAGTGGAAAACCTGGAAGCCCTGTACGCTTTTATGATCAGTGAGATAAACCAGTCCGCTCTAGAGGACGACTTGGAAAAACTTTCGCCAGTCCAGGAAGTACTGCAGGACCTGTACCAGGGATTCCAGGTCGCGGTACAGGAAGAAAAACACAAGACTGTTGCGGAAAAGTCACCCCCGGAAGCCAGCTCTACAAGAGGGAGTTCAGCTATAAGAGCCCGGGGTTAAGATTGCTTGGCAGCTAACAAACTTGAATATTTGGCAATCAGGTGGAAAACACCCAATCTTGGAAGATTTTCCCAAGAAAAAAAAATCTTGAATTTATTCAAAACACTTTTCTTGCCAAATATAGTGTTTTGTGTTAACTTTTTTACAACTTAAGCCCATATACATATTAACAAACTCCGATTCCGGGCTAAAAACAAGGAGTTTTATTATGAGTAGTTCCCAATTTAATCCCGTAAATCCACCTGATGGAAGTGAGCAAGTCCAAAACAGGACTTCCAGGCAAAAACAACAGCAGGCAAAGCAGCAATACCAAAATCTGGACAGCGAACAAAAAATAAGATCCGAAGGAAGAACGGAAAGGACTTCTCAGGACAAAGTGCGCACTGAAGCAAGGTCGGAACAGGAAGCAAAGGAAAAGTCACAAACCGAGGAAGAAAAAGAAGAGTCCAAGGAGAATCTGGAACGGGTCAAGGAACTTACCAACAACATGCTCTCCCAGCTTAATATCAAGCTGGACTATGAGGAGGACGAACAGCTAAACGAAATGATCGTAAAAGTCATGAACGAGAAAACCGATGAACTGATCCGGCAAATTCCTCCAGAGGAAATGCTGGAACTCGCCAAGAGGATGGAGGAGATGACCGGCATGCTGATTGACAAATGGAGTTAGGACCGATTTCTCGCCAGAGACGCTTACCACACACGAATAAATCCGATACACTAAAATTCAAGGGCCTAGTTGCAAGGGCCGATAAGGGCCGAGGGCCAAGGGCCGAGGGCCCAGTGCTAAGGGCCTAGGGACAAGGGACAAGGGCTAAGAGGATATCTATTATCATCTAAAATGATCAGTATCTGCTGTAATAGCCCGATTACCCGATACAATGGCACTGATACGCTGCAGAGGTACCCCGATTTCCTTGGCCAATCTATACTGGGAAATTACCATGGACTTCAGGAACTCTTTAATGAAAAAATGTGCTAAAGATCCAATTGGATCGTAATCGCATGCCCGATGCCCTCCATTTCAGATGCGGAAATCGATCCTGCAAGTCTTATTAACCGTTTTTTGCTCACAGTAGTAAGTTGATCAGCCATAGCTTTAGACTTTTTTCCCTGAATAGTGACATATGCTTCGCTCGGATAAAGTTTATCTATACTACTCGTCAAGGGCACGACTTGGACTCTATTCAGGAACTGATTGGCAGCATCATTACTAACAATAACAGCCGGTCGCTGTTTACGAATTTCCCCACCGACTGAAGGATCGAAATTAATCCACCACATTTCACCTCTGTTCATCATTTATGTCTCCAAAAGTTCCTTCAGACCACTCCAGGGCTTCGGCTTCCCTTACCCTATCCTCAGCCATCGCTTTATATGCAGCATACATATCTTTCTTGATAACATGCGGACGAACCAATTCTTCAATAAAACTGCTAATTTTTCTGGGTCCAATGACTGCACGTAAACCGTTATAGACCTCCTCATCAATAGTAACAGTGAGTTTTTTTTGCATCACAAACACCTCCCAGCATATACACGTATAATATACGTTCGCATTTGTCATGTCAAGAGGGCAGGACTATTACTAAGGGACAAACTTGTTTTACTAAAAAACACATTAAATCAAATAGTTAAATTTATAATCGATGTTGTACAATGCGCGGTGGGTACCTGGCATCACCTAGATGTGCTTGACTTATATTTAAGCGGGATCCTCGCGACTTGTCTCACTTGAATGGCAAGGTCGAATAGCTTTAAGTGTCTCGGACAAACTATCCTCTGCTATCTCGATATCGTATGCTGCTTGGGCACGTAGCCAATATCCCTTGGACAACCCAAAAAATTTGCACAATCTCAGATCAGTATCTGCTGTAATTGCCCGGTCACCCGATACAATAGCACTAATACGCTGCGGAGGTACTCCGATTTCCTTGGCCAATCTATACTGGGAAATTCCCATGGGCTTCAGGAATTCTTCAAGGAGGAGTTCTCCCGGCATTATAGGTTTAATTGTCCTCATAAATAAACTCCTATTAATGATAATCCACAATTTCTACATCCTTAGCCCCTGATCAGGTTTTGTCTTTTAAATCCAAAGAATCTTGAATTTGCTGCAAAAAAGACTCTACATCGTTCAACCTTTGTCCTAGATTTGCGCAAATAGTTTCAGGATCTACGGATTCGTAGTCGTGGGCCAAGAAATTCCTGAAACCCGCAATCCTGGCAAACCGGTATGCGAACTCAGGCTCCAGGACTTTGTTTTCCCCCAGAATATCAAAGCTTTCCGCGTATGACTGGGGATGTCTTAGTCCCTTTTCCTTGATCACTTGCTCTGCCAAAACAATACAGCAATCCGTGAGCAAATATAGATAATGCAGCAAGGCCCCGCGATAAATGGGATCATTTCTGAACCTGGACAAACATTCGTCCTGTATGGACTCGATTATAGAAGAATATTCTCTTATTCTTCCTATCTTGTAATTTATCCTCTCCATTACACCCCCAGCACCTTGTATCTCTGATGCCGAAAATCTATTGCCCGGTGCTGCATCTTCAATTCAAACTCGAATCTTAGATCCGATGCTTTGTCCAGAACAACCTCTCCATTCCTGACTATATCGTCTATCAAGATCAGGTTCTTGCAGGTATTCAAAATCACCAGATCTATCTGGTTCATCTTCAGCTTGCGGGACAAGTCGGCATACAGGGCAAGCTTGGATTCGAAATAATCGCGCTCAAAGTTTTGGTAAAAATATATTGCAATATCTATATCACTGTTTTTGGCTGTCTCAGAGTGTGCACAGGATCCGAAAATATAGCCGAAAGCTATGCCGCTGTCTTGCTCCAGCACATCTTTCACACTTTGTAGGAGTTTATCTTTCTGCATAAGTCGTCCTGTACAAAACTATACTAACAAATTAACTTTTAACTCTCCTGATATATACACATAACACAGTGGCTATTCCCCTTTTCCCTCCCGGAAGGCCTTCAGGCAATGCTCGATGCACGCATCGCAGTTCTCGCAGTGACCGTGTTCCCTGCATCTCCTGGTAAAGGCCTTTAGCCAGTCACTGCCGGTACGGGGGCATTTCTGCACGAACTGGATAAATTCTATCAATCTTTCCAGTACCACGTCCTCGGTATGGTGTTCCAGCCTGCAGGCATTTTTCTCTGCCACATCCTCGGGAAGCTGCAGGAAGGAATGCAGAAACTCCTGCAAAACCTTGTGCCTGTGTACCACCTTGCTGGCGAGCCTGAACCCTTCCGGGGTCAAGGAGACCGAACTGTAAGGGCTGTAGTGTACCAGGCCTTTTTCAGAAAGGGTCTGCAACGCCCCGGTCACTGAGGCCTTCTTAACTCCCAGGCGGTCGGAAATATCCTTGGGCCTGGCACCCCTGTGCTCACCTTCCAAAAAAAAGATGGCCTCCAGGTAATCTTCCAGGTTGGATGTCAATTTGTCAGACATGGTTTATTACCTTGGATCAATGTTGAAGCAGTTTCGTGGCCTCGTCCGGAGTAATCCCTCTTTTAGCTGCGATTTTAGCGATATTTTCCTCTGCATCGGACTTCCTCAGATACAGGGGCTGCACTGATTCCTGGGAATACCGGAGGTTCAACGCCTCCCGAAGCAGGGTCTCGGCTTCCACACGGTTCCACAGTGGTCCCAAAATCTTCGCTTCCGGCAGGTTCTGCTCCAGGTACTGCAAATTCCTCCTGACCCCGCTTCCCAATAGAACCACGCCGGTATCTCTCTTGGCGAGCATCTCTGTCACATCCTGCAGGGAAAGTGCCAGAGGGGAACCCAGCGATGTAGTTTCTGGCCCTGCAAACCCTTGTACATAGACCAGTTCGTGCCTGGCATGGGTCAGTACCCAGACCTCGCCTGCAGCCTGCCGGCAGGGGGATTTGGCAAGCAGGGGCAGATAATCCATTCCAGCCAAGGGGACGCGTGATCCTTTATTCAAACCGCTGGCTATGGACAGGACGATGCGAAGCCCGGTAAAATTCCCAGGCCCGCGCACACAGGCAATACCTGACAGGTCGCCCGCAGCAATGCCGCTCGCCTTCAAACCCTGGTCCACAGCAGGGGGTAAATAGCGCATTCCCTGCTTCATCGCCCGCATTTCCCAGGCGTACAAAACATCCTGCTCACTGCCGATAACCAGTTGCAGCCTGTCTTCTGCACCGTTTAGCACCAAGTAGTAATTATTTTGTGTGCAGGAGTCTATATATGTCATTGTACACTGCCAGGGTCATTAGGGCAATTATCAGGACTATTCCTATCTTGATCGCCAACATGCGCCACCTGTAGTCCAGGGGCCTTCTGAGAATGATTTCTATTCCGTAAAACAGGAGATGTCCCCCGTCCAGCACAGGGATAGGCAAAAGATTAAGTATCCCCAGGTTGATACTGATAAGCGCGGTAAGCCCCAGCACGTTTATAAATCCCTTTTCCGCCTGCTGGCTGGTCAACTGGGCAATCATGATGGGGCCACCTATTTCCTTTAAGGGGACCACTCCTTCTATCATCTTGATAATCCCGGTCCAGGTAAGGCGCAGGAGATTCACCATCTGCTTCATACCCAACCAGGAGGCCTCAAAGAAACCCTGTTCAATCCGGACCGTCTCTCCGGCTGCGATTATGCCAACTTTGGGGGATTTTATCTCCTCCCCGAAAATATTCTTGCTAACCAGGACCTCAGGTTCCAGGTTGAACTTGATCCGATTGTCGTCCCTTTGAACTGTCATCCGCAGCTCTTCTCCCTTGCTGTCGCGGATGAACTCTGCCAAATCCCCCCAGTACTTGATTTTGTTTCCGTTGATGGACTTTACCACGTCTCCTTGCTGCAGGCCGGCTGCATGTGCCGGGGTGGAATTCTGCACCTTGCCGATCTTGGGCAAAAGGGCCTGCTGCCCGGCCCCGACAAAAATCCCCCAGTAGATGAACCAGGCCAGGACAAAGTTGAAGATGGGACCTGCTGCAACAACGCTCATGCGCTGCCAGGGCGGCCTGGCGGAAAAGCTCTGCTCCTCTGAAAAATTTTCCGGGATCTCGGAATCCGGCTGTTCTCCCACCAACTGCACATAACCGCCCAAAGGAATGGCAGAGAGCCTGTACTCGGTGGATTTCCCGGAGAAACTCACCAACTTGGGGCCAAATCCCAGGGAAAAGGTTTTTACCCCCACGCGCAACAGCTTGGCCACCAGAAAATGGCCCAGCTCGTGAAAGAAGATCAGGATTCCCAGTACCAGGATTATTGCGAGGACGTTTAACATACACCGACCTCCTCCCAAACCACCCTTCTAGCCCAGGAATCCACTTCCTGTATGGTCTCCAGGTCATCAATCCCGGTTCCCTGGTGCTTGTCCAGGGCTTTCCGGTTCAATTCACCGATATCCAGAAACTTGATCCGATTTTGCAAGAACAGGTCCACCGTCACCTCGTTGGCTGCATTCAATACCACCGGATAGCTGTCTCCGGCTTCAAACGCGGTTTTCGCCAGTTGCAGACAGGGGAACTTGTCCTCGTCCGGGGACATGAAGGAAAGATTGCCTATTTTGGCAAGGTCCAGGCCTTCCAATTGCAAACCAATCCTGCGTGGATAACCCAGGCAGTGGGATATGGGAATGCGCATATCAGGAATCCCGAGGTGAGCAAGAAAGGAACCGTCAATGTATTCCACCATGGAATGGATAATACTCTCAGGATGTATAATCACCTCGATACTGCTCATGTCACACCCGAAAAGATGGCAGGCCTCTATCACCTCCAGTCCCTTGTTCATGAGTGTGGCTGAATCTATGGTAATCTTGGCACCCATGTCCCAGCTGGGGTGCTTCAGGGCCTGCTCCGGTGTTACCTGCTCCAGGAACTCCTTTGTACTGTCCTTGAAAGGCCCCCCGGAAGCAGTAAGTATAAGACGTGAGCACTCGTTCCAGTCGTGGCCTTCCAAGCCCTGGAACAAAGCATTGTGTTCCGAATCCACCGGCAGTATGCAGGCATCGGTCTGTGCACAGAGTTTTCTCAAGATCGGCCCTGCAAGTACCAGCGACTCCTTGTTTGCCAGTGCCACCACTTTTCCGTGCTTTACTGCGGACATGGTGGGATACAGACCCACCGCCCCCATCAGGGCGGAAACTACCATGTCGATCTCGGACATGGAGGCGATCTGCATATATCCTGAAGTGCCGGAAACTATATCCGGATCGTAATCAGCGGGAAGAAGACCGCGCAGCTCCTCCACCAAATCCTGGGATTTCACACCTAGAACCCGGGGGCGGTAAAAATTTGCCTGTTTTGCGAGCAACTGTACATTGCTCCCACCCGCCAGGGCTGTGACAATAAATTTTTCCGGATCCCGGGAAACTATATCCAACACGCTTTTGCCGATGGATCCGCTGCTTCCCAGTACCGCCAGGTTTCTTCCCTGCTCCGGCAGGTTTTTCGCTTTATCCAGAGATGATATGTACAATATTTTTTCCTAGTAATGTTTTAGGGTTTTAGAGTTTTAAAACTCTAAAACCCTAACACTTTAAAACCCTAACACTTTAAAACCTTAAAACATTATAACACAATTGTTTATCACCATATAGGCAACAATCACAAAGAGCACACTGTCGACCCTGTCCAGGATACCGCCGTGTCCTGGCAAAAGATTACCAGTATCCTTTACCTGGCACTGTCTTTTTAAGGCGGATACCAGCAGGTCTCCCAGCTGTGCAGCCACATTCAGGATGATCCCTGCCCAGA
>CAJXKR010000081.1 GCA_913055815.1 uncultured Desulfohalobiaceae bacterium
TCCAGGCAAGGTCCGTAGGGTCTTTCGTTAAGTATCCCGTATACAGGCAAAGGATAGGTATCCTGTATACCGGATGATAGATCCCGCTCGCAGGCCACTGCCAGGATAAGTTTGGGCTGGGTTTGTACAACGATCCGTCTGGCTATGGTACCGCCGGTAGCTATGGCGATGTGTATTCCGTAGCGTTCGCTAATGGAGATTAAGTCAGAGATTGGACAATTGCCGCATCTGCGGCAATTGTATATATCGTAGGTTAAACGGTATTTGCAAGTGCTGCTTTGCAGGCAATGAGGCAGTAACAGGAGTATTTCCCCGGGTTTGTAGTATCTTCCCTCTGCCCTTACCATTTCGTTGTTTACACGTATAAAGGAGCCCCTTACTCTTTCCTTGGAGATACCGATTAAACTCCCTATCATCGTCATAAGCGGCAGATATATCTTTATAGCCACACCCCGCAAGTTCCTGGAAAATAAGATTGGCCTCTTAAAAATAATATTCAGTAGCAGTGCAATAGTTGTCCATAATACAAAGCACACCACTGCCAATACGAAAAATCCCAATATCCAGGGAGAATACGGATGGATGTTTGTCAATCCTATATATGGGATAACCCAGAAAACCGCCATAAATAGTATTATAACTAGAGAAGTACCGCATAACAGACCGATAAATAGACGTTTCTTGTTTTGAAACGTTTTTTCTATCTCAGCTGCTAGGTTTTGGGATTGATAATCGGTGGTAAATGGTTCCATAAAAGCAGAATGTAATCAGGTTGCAATGTTGTTGGTTATGGCTTGTATTTATTCAGTTCCAGTTACAAGGTCCGAGAACCTGTAACCATAACCCTGGGAGGATCTCCAAGCCTGTTATTCACCCTACTGCTTTAAACAAGATACAGTGAGATTTTATCCGGAAACTGCACTTTATCCGAATGGAAAACTTACTTTCCAAATCCGGTAATTAGGAATTTCCGGAAGGGAACTAGAGAACTTTTTAAGCTTATTAAATTTTGATTATTTTTTCAAATATCCGTTGAAAAATTCTTTGGCAGTAAGTTCCTTGCTTGAGGAAGGCTTGACGGTGGGAATCAAATATTCTCGGTCTTGACACGCAATACTCAGGTATTGTTCCATTAGTCCCAAAAAAGTACCCGGGGCAACTGCGGGATTTAGTCTTTGGCCGACGCGCCCGGGATATATTTTGAGATTCGTATCCCCCCATTCATAGATAGCACCCGGACTTGGATGCAATGCCCGGATTTGATTGTGGATCTCCTTGGCCTGTTTGTTCCAGTTTATAAATCTGTCATTTTTTTTTAGTTTAGGGGCAAAAGTGGCTAGTTCGCTATCCTGATTTATAGTCAAGAGCTTGTTGTCCTGCATCTTTTGCAATGCCTGGATTAATGATTCACCTCCGATTTTGGCCAATTGGTCGTGCAAGGTTTTGCAGTCATCGTTTACATCGATTGCCATTGCCTTTTGCAGCAGGATAGCTCCGGAATCCATCTGGGGTGCCATTTGCATGATAGTGATACCGGTGGCTTTCTCCCCGTTTAGTAGAGCGTGTTGAATTGGTGCTGCTCCACGGTATTTGGGAAGTAATGATGCATGCACATTCCACGCCCCAAGAGGGGGAATGTTAAGTATGCGTTCCGATATGATCTGTCCGTATGCAGCAACAATCAATATATCAGGATTCAGGTGTTTTATGGTTTCTACTGCTTGGTCGGAGTTTATATCTTGGGGTTGATATACAGATAATTCCTTGTTCTGTGCACTCTTTTTAACATCTGGTATTTGAAGTTTTTTACCGCGTTTACCAGGTTTGTCCGGTTGCGTTATAACCCCGAGCAGGTGGTATTTATTACAATCTACCAGGATTTCCAATATATTTGCAGCAAACTCCGGACTTCCCAAAAAAAGTATTTTAAGCTTGTTTAATTCTTGCTTTTCGACCATTTTTCGATCTTCTTTTCATACATGCTTCTTTTTAGTTTACTCGCGTGGTCTAATAAGGTGATACCGTTAAGGTGATCTATTTCGTGCTGCAGGCATACAGCAAATAATCCTTCGGCTTCGAATTCCTGTTTTTGTTCCTGTAAATCCATTCCGGTAACCACTATTTTGCTGGCCCGCTTCACCTTGCCGTGGTATCCCGGCAAACTCAGACATGCTTCTTCAATTTCCCTACTGCCTTCCTTTTTCTGGATGCACGGATTGAGCAATGTTATTGGCCCAGTGCTCTCTTCCTCATTATGTATATCCACTGTGATTAACTGGTACAACTCTCCTACCTGGGGAGCTGCAAGGCCGATGCCCTTGTTTTTATTCATGGTTTCATGCATGTCCTGTGCTAATTCTTTGATTTGTTCCGTGCATGTTTCAATTGCTTCTGTTTTGGTATTCAAAACCCAGTGAGGGTATGTGTAAATTTCTCGTGTCATATTATCACTTCCGATTTATTAAATTAAACAGGCATGATCTGATCTTTTTGTGCACCCTGTTTATTTGTTTTCTTTTTGTTTTTCCCTTATTTTTATACCCAACTCCTGCAACTGTTCGGTCTTAACTTTGGCAGGTGCGTTAGTCGCCAGGCAGGTACCTTTTTGGGTCTTGGGAAACGGAATTACGTCCCGGATTGAATTCGTACCTGCTAATATCATTATAATACGGTCTAAACCAAATGCAATCCCCCCGTGGGGTGGTGCCCCGTATTCCAGTGCTTCAATCAAGAAACCGAATTTGGATTTTGCCTCTTCCGCAGATATTCCCAGTGCTTTGAACATGTTCATTTGTAATTCCGGTTTATGTATCCTGATTGAACCCCCGCCTATTTCACTCCCGTTAAGCACCAGGTCATAAGCCCGGGCAGTTGCTTTTTGCGGTTCATGCAGCAACACATCTTCATCTCCCTCTTGGGGTGCTGTGAACGGATGATGGCAAGCAACCCATCTCTTATCTTCCGGTGCCCATTCCATCAAAGGAAAATCCGTGATCCAGAGAAAATTGTATCTATTTTTGGGTATAAAATCAAAACGTTTCCCCATTCTTATTCTCAGGTTGCCCAGAGATTCATTTACCATGTCAGGTTTGCCTGCCTGGAAGAAAACAATATCTCCCTCCTTCAACTCCAATCTCTGTTCGAGGCCAGTTTTTTCTTCTTCACTCATGAATTTGGATATCGGGGATTGCCATTCCGACTCCTTTACCTTGATCCAGGCCAATCCGGTTGCACCGAATGTTTTTACGTATTCAGTCAGCTCGTCAATTTCTTTTCTGGTCAGTGCTGACCCCCCGGGAATTTTAATAGCCTTGATCAATTCAGATTCAGAGAAGAGTTTGAAATTCGAGTTTTCCACTATATCGGTAACATCGGTCAGCTCCAGTCCGAACCTCGTATCCGGCCTGTCCAGTCCGTAGTATTTTATCGCCTGGTCATAGCTGAGTTTGGGAAAGGGTGTTTGAATTTCCACACCCAGGGTCTCATAAAACAGGTTTGACATCATTTTTTCAGTGATAGCCATTACATCGTCTTCTTCCGCAAATGCAAGTTCCATGTCGATTTGAGTAAATTCCGGCTGCCTGTCAGCGCGCAGGTCTTCATCCCGGAAACATTTTACTATTTGATAGTAGCGTTCCATGCCCCCGTACATAAGTAATTGTTTAAATAATTGCGGACTTTGGGGGAGGGCAAAAAAATCCCCCTGGTGTATGCGGCTGGGAACCAAAAAGTCCCGAGCACCTTCCGGAGTGCTTTTTGTTAGCACCGGGGTTTCGATTTCCAGAAAGTCGTGGTTGTTTAAAACATTTCTAACTGCTTGTACTGCCTTGTGACGTAATATAATATTCCTGTTCATTATATCCCGTCTCAAATCTATGTATCTGTACTGCAGCCTCAGGTTCTCTGAGATGTCCAGTTTGTTTTCTATCATGAACGGAGGAGTATTGGCGGTATTCAGTAACTTCCATTCTGAAACAACCACTTCTATATTCCCGGTATATAACTTGGAGTTCTCCATACCCTCCGGTCTGCGACGAACCGTACCCTTTATGGCCAGAACGTATTCCGAGCGAAGCACGTGGGCCTCACTATGGGCCTTTTCGTTGTATTCAGGTGAAAACACCACTTGGGTGAGGCCTTGTAAATCTCTTAGATCAATAAAGATCAACCCGCCGTGGTCCCTTCTGTATTGGGCCCATCCCATTAAACAGACTTGTTCATTTATGTTATCCAGATTCAGGTCGTTACAATGGTGTGTTCTTTTCCAGCCGTCCAGTGATTGGATTAGATTAGAAGCATGATCCCTTGACATAGTGTATTCCTTTACTTTTAGTTAGTGCTTGGCCGAAAATTCACCCATCTACTTCTTCGCTTTAAGCCTTGCTCCTCGTATATGGGGAAGTTTACGTCCAATGACAATTTTCGGTCAGGCACTGGTTATAATTTTGCTTGCAAAAATTTTTTCAAAATTGTTTGTCCCGGTTTAGTTTTGCAGGATATCACATAGTTGTTCTTCCGAAACCTGCTTTTGGTTACCATCTGTCATATCCTTTACTTGCACCGTATTGTTTTGAAGTTCTTCTTCCCCCAACAATATGCATTTACGTGCGTTTTGTTTATTTGCCTCTCTTAGTTGACTTTTAGCACTGCCGGTATGATAGGATACGTTCCCGGTGAATCCCTGTTCTCTCAATCTCTGGGCCAATCTGTGCCCGTTTTCGGTCCCCTTTTCATCCAGTAATACCAGATAAAAATCCAAAATGGGCCTTTCTATTTCCTGCAATAGGAGCATTATCCTTTCCAAGCCGCAAGCAAATCCAATTGCCGGAGTTTCCGGCCCTCCCAGTTGTTGGATCAGCCCGTCGTATCTGCCCCCGCCAGCTATTGCTGATTGTGCGCCTACCTTATCAGATGTTAGCTCGAACGTTGTCTTTTGATAGTAATCCAACCCCCTAACCAGCATTTTATTGATTGAATAATTTATCCCTGTAATGGAGAGCAGGTTCAATACCTTGTCAAAATGGTTTTGGCAATTCCTGCACAGAAAATCCATTGGGAGCGGAAAATTTTGCAAGTATTGTTTACATTCCGGATTCTTGCAGTCGAACAGCCTCATGGGGTTTGTATGGCTCCTATTTTTGCAATCCGGGCAAAGATTGTCGGTATTGATCCCGGCTATTGCTTCCTGCAGCCTGTTTTTGTAATTCGGCCTGCATTCTGGGCATCCCAATGAATTTATTTCCAGGTTCAAACCCTGGATACCGATTTCTGTGAAATAGGTCCACATCATGTTAATAATTTCCGCATCCGCTTGAGGGGATTCAGTTCCGAAAAGTTCTGCGTTTACTTGGTGAAATTGCCGCATCCTTCCTTTCTGCGGCCTTTCATATCTAAACATGGGACCAATGGTATAAAATTTACTAATCCTTTCCTGGCTATAAATTTTATTCTCTATATATGCCCTGGCTACCCCTGCTGTCGCTTCAGGCCGCATGGTGAGTGAACGTCCTTTTTTGTCCGGAAAAGTAAACATCTCTTTTTGAACTATGTCAGTATCATCTCCGATGGTCCTGCTAAACAATTCCGTCTTTTCCAGTACCGGGATTCGCATCTCGCTGAAACCGTACCTGCTAAATACATTCCTGGCTTTTTCTTCCAAGAAATTGTATTTAATAGCATCTTGCCAGGTTATATCTTGAAATCCTTTAATCTTTTTGATGGGTTGCATAACTACATCTGCTGTTTAGAGATTAGCTGAATTATTGCCGTAAAAACTCCTGTAAAATGAGTCCTGGTTTGTTGAAAAGGCTGTTGGTTAACATAAATAGACCAACCTTTCAACATTGTCAAAATTTATTAAGTATATTAATCCTAAAAATGTTAACAGCAAGACAGGGATAATTTTGTCTTTAGTTCAAATTGAATACAATTGCAACTAGTTATTAATTTTGAACTTACCAAGTCCAATTTGGATTTCTCTCGATCCGTTATCACTACAGCGAAAGTTTTATATTAAACTTCTGAGATAACGTGTATCTGTTTAAGCGGCAGCCCTATTTTCCTCTTTGCGACTTGATTGGCTCGCAAAGCCAAGTCCAGCCTTCTTATTGATGGCAGGAGAGTAAACGTTAGTTACTTGGCAATGCTTAAAGTTTTGCTGTAGTATTGGTTTCTTCCGGGATTGACACTTTTTTTCTGGATAACGATTTGATTTCGATTGTTGGCAATCTTTCTTTTAATCTTTATTTGGAGGATTTCTTTGTGAAAGCAGTTTCTATTGTAGGATATAAAAATACTGGCAAGACCGATTTAGCCTTTAGGCTATGTAGTCAATTAAAGCAAAATGGTAATTCAGTCAGTTATGTCAAGTTCTCCTCACACGGGTTTGATAGTAAAGATTCAGATACCCAGAGGCTTAGCCAAATTACTGACCAAGTTGCCGGAATAAGCAAACAAGGATCTTTTGTCTCTTGGCCTAGTAAGCTATCAGTTTTGGATTTATTACCTCTTTTGAATTCCGATTTTTTAATTATTGAAGGGGGAAAGGTTTTGGATTATCTTCCCCGCGTTGTGATTTCTGACTCTATACAGGCATATCAGGATCTTTCTTCTGACTTGGCCCTCGCAGCCTGGAGCGATCTCTTCGATACTGATTTTTACTGTACCCAGGATATTTCATCTTTGATTGAAATTATCCAAAAAAAAGGCTTTATTTTACCCGGACTTAACTGCGGTGCCTGCAATCACGGACGATGTTTCGATCTGGCCAAGGCAATTATCAACGGTTCTGCAGATATTGAGGAGTGCGTCTGTCTGCATACTGAATTGAATATAGAGATTAATGGAAACAAAATCCCTTTGAATCCCTTTGTTAGCTCTTTGATAAACGGCGCATTAAAGGGTATTTTGTCAAATTTAAAGGGTTATTCCCCTGGTAATGCCAAAATCGAACTGGAGATTTAAATGCAAGATGATTTTTTTAATGTCGTATCTGTCCAAGAATTCCTAAATTTCAGGAAACAATTTAACCCCATTTGCAGTGAAGAGCTGATAGGTATTGATGAATCCGTTTTCCGGATCTTGTCCCAAGATTTGTTCTCCCCTGAAGAACTCCCTCCTTTTGCCCGTTCCTGTATGGATGGCTACGCTGTCAATTCCCAGGATTTATTCGGAGCTAGTGATTCAAATCCTGTATATTTGGAATGTATCGACGATATAGCGGTAAATTCCCTACCTGCATTCCCAATACGAAGTGGTCAATGTTCCCAGCTTGCTACCGGGTCTATTTTGCCATCCGGAGCAGATAGCGTAGTTATGATTGAATACTGCGACAATGCAGGAGCTAATGAAATCGAGGTACGTAGACCTGTTACTCCGGGTGAAAACGTGATGCAAAAAGGAGAAGATTGTTCTTTCAACGAATTGATCCTATCTGCTGGCAGCAAGGTTCGTCCCCAGGAAACCGGACTTTTGAGTGCACTAGGATTCAGTCAGGTACCTGTTTTAAAAAAGCCCAGAATCGGACTTCTTACTACTGGTGATGAACTCGTGGATATTCGGCAAACACCACAGCCCGGGTATGTTCGAGATGTTAATTCCCACACAATTGCTTCCTGGATCCGGACTATCAATTCCGAGTCCAAGCACTACGGAATTGTATCCGACGATAGGTCTGAGTTGAATAATACTTTGGAAAATGCTGTAGACGAGTGCGATCTGGTACTAGTTACAGGTGGTAGTTCAGTGGGAGCCAGGGATATAACCCTGCAGAGTTTTTCCGATTTGGGTAACTTGTTGCAAAACGGTGTATCACTTAGTCCCGGCAAACCCACATTGCTGGCTAATATAAAAGGAAAACCGGTCCTTGGTCTGCCCGGCCAGGTAACATCAACCCTGATAGTCATGTTTGTCCTGGTGTTGCCTTATATTCGCTATATCTCCGGTGAATCGGATTTTGATTCTTCTGTTTATTATAATACAAAATCCGCAGTACTAAGCAGGAACGTTTCCTCCAAACCAGGTCGCGAAGACTATATCCGAGTTTATCTGCAAAAAGATGAATCCGGATACCTCCTGGCCGTACCAGTTTTGGGAAAGTCCGGTCTGTTGAACACTATGCTGGATGCAGACGGTCTGATCAAGGTTGAATCCAATCTGGAGGGATTGAAAAAAGGCAGTTCGGTAGAGGTGTATATTTTATAGTTTCTAAGCCCGGCAACTCCACCGGGCTTTTTCCAGTAATTATTCTTTGGTTATTTTTGCTCCATAAGCAGCAGAAGTTGCAGAATTCGCATATCGTCGCAATATGGAAGACTGGATGTCTTTGACTACTGGCTCCCAGTTTTCCCTCCTTTTTTGCAACTCCTCAGTGCCTACCTTTAATTCAATTTTTCTTTCCGGTATATTAATCGAGATAGTATCATTTTCCTGGATCAAACCTATCAATCCTCCGGAAGCTGCCTCAGGAGATATGTGGCCTATTGCCGCACCCCTGGTGCCACCGCTGAACCTCCCATCAGTAATCAGTGCAACCTGTTCATCCATTCCCATCCCTGCTATAGCTGACGTTGGTGTTAACATTTCCTTCATTCCCGGTCCACCTTTTGGTCCCTCGTATCTTACTACCACTACGTCTCCCGGCTTTATCCGTTCATTCATTATCGCACTCACAGCATCTTCCTCACTGTTGAACACCCTTGCAGTGCCCTCTCTTATCTGCATATTCTCCGAGATGGCGGATCGTTTTACTACACTGCCATCCGGGGCCAAATTTCCGTACAATATAGCAATACCACCTTGTTCGTCATGGGGTGAATCAATTGGCCTTATTACCGAATGATCCAAAACTTGCGCATTCAACTCGGTTAGATTTTCCTGAACAGTTCCCCCTGTTACGGTTTTGCAATTCAAGTTTATCAGGTCTTTTTTGGACAATTCAGCCAATACCGCCTGTATCCCTCCTGCCTGGTTCAGGTCTTGTATATGATTTTCTCCTGCTGGAGATAACTTGCATAGATTCGGTGTCTTGTGCCCTATTTCGTCGAAAATTTTCAATGATAGATCGATTTCGGCTTCTGCGAATATAGCCGGCAGATGCAAAACAGTATTAGTTGAGCATCCCAGGGCCATATCCACGGACACTGCATTCTCAACACTTTGTTTAGTTACTATGTCTCTGGGCTTGATGTCTTGTTCCACCAGATTCATGACAGTATGTCCAGCGTCTTTTGCCAGCCTTATTCTTTTTGATTCCACCGCTGGCACTGTACCGTTCCCTGGTAGCCCCAAACCGATTGCTTCTGTTAAACAATTCATGGAATTGGCTGTGAACATACCTGAACAACTTCCTGGTCCCGGACAAGCACATTGTTCCAGCTCGGATAGCTCTTCTTCTTGCATCTCGCCTTTCTTTGTCTTTCCCACTGCTTCGAATACCGAGATAACATCCTTTTTGGTCCCCTGGTGAAGCCCTGCCATCATTGGTCCACCGCTAATGCAGACAGATGGGATGTTCAATCTTAGCATTGCCATTAACATTCCAGGTACAATCTTATCGCAGTTAGGTATGAATACTAAACCGTCAAAGGGTTGTGCGGAAGCCATAATCTCTATTGAATCCGCTATCATATCCCTGCTGGGCAAGCTCATGCTCATCCCTTCATGGTTCATAGCCAGTCCGTCACACAGTCCGATTACAGAAAATTCAATGGGTACTCCCCCGTTATTCCTCACTCCCGATTTAACAGCCTGAGCAATTTGATTGAGATGGATATGTCCCGGAACAATCTCGTTAGCTGAATTCACAATACCGATGAATGGCTTCTCCATTTCATCTTTCGTCATTCCAGTGGAGTAAAGCAGGGACCTGTGCGGTGCCTTTTCCAATCCTTTTTTCATGTTGTCGCTTCTCATAAATACTCCTTTAATACCAATTAACCAGATCTATTGTAATTCACCTAAATTTGTTCGGAATCACAGCGTGTTGGGTCCAATCACTGTTTTTGGTCAATCACTATTTAATACCTTATAGCAACCCAACTGCTTATTAGGGAAATACCAATTAAACAAGCCAGAACAGATATTATTTCTGTTTGGTTTAAAAATTCCAATTTTAACCATAAGGGGGGAGTGTTCAGTATATTGTTTAAAATTGCTTGTGTGGTTTTCAAAAACCCCAGTGCGATAGTCCCCCCAACAATAGACTGCATAGCGGCCCCTGCAAACAATGGCAATCTTATGTACCAATTCCCCGCACCGATCAATTTCAATACTTCGATTTCTTCTTTCTTGCTTATCTGTGAGATTTTGAAAGTATTTCCCACAATGATTCCTATTAATAAAATCAACAACGTGATAAGTGGCCAGATTATTTTTTTCAGATCATTAAGCCATGCACTGCTTTTGTTAATAGCCTTTTCATCGTAATTTACCTCTTCTACATATTTTAAATCTCTCAAGATCTGGTGCTCTTGATTCGCCCTTTTTTTCAGATTATCAGGCGAGAATTCGTAGGTTAGCACTGCAGTCGGAGGTAATTTGTTTTTGGAAGTCTCTATTTCAAAGTCCACATCTTTTCCGAGTGACTCTGCCAGGATGGTAGCTGCCTGATTGGATGTATATGTCTCAACCGATATGGTTCCCGGTTTTTTTCTCAGTTCTTCCCATTGCTTTTCAATTAGGTCTTTATTTACTCCTTTTTCCCAGTATACGGTAAATTTGACTTGATTATTATTTTCCACAATTTGGTTTTGGATATTGTGTAAAAAGAGCAAAAACAGAAGTCCCAGGAATGAGACCAAAATAATTGCACATAAAGTGAGTAAGTGTTCCCATTTGTTCAGTCTTAGATCATAAATCCCTTTTAGTATCAATTTCAATACGGTTATCAAATCCACCTCTAACAATAGCTTTTGATTTTATTTACAATTTTATATCTTCCCATCAATTTTGTTTTTTATTTGATTCTGCATCTGTAGAATACTCGTCTATCAGTTTCCCGTCCTGCAAATACAGTATCTTGGAGTTTGGATTGGATTCCAGAACTTTATTATCGTGAGTTGCCAGGATTATGGTGGTCCCGTGCTTGTTGAATTGTTTGAATACATCCAATAACCTGTTGGAGAGTGCATCGTCCAGATTGCCTGTTGGCTCGTCTGCCAAGAGCAATCTGGGTTTTATTATTACCGCCCGGGCGATGGCAACCCTTTGTTGTTCTCCTCCTGAAAGCTCTCCGCATTTTTCTTTTGCTACACTATACAGGTCCAA
>CAJXKR010000082.1 GCA_913055815.1 uncultured Desulfohalobiaceae bacterium
AAGAGATTCATCCGTTATACAGGAAATTAAGGGAAAACCTCAGAGAAATAGGTATTGTCCTGGGTGCCATTATCCTGGTAGCTGCTTCTATAACTGGATATAAATATTACCAGCAACACACCATCAAGAGCACCCAACAGGAATTTGAAAAAATCCTCACCAGCACTCAGGGCAAAAACACCGTACAAAAGCTTGACAACCTCCTCTCTGCTGCTCCTTCTGCATTGAAACAGTCCATACTGATGGAGGTATGCAAGAGAAGCATGAATCAGGAAATGTATTCCCAGGCAGCCGGTTACTGGACCCAACTGTCAGAAACCACCTCAGATTCCAATATCGAGGTAATAGCAAAACTGGGCAAAGCCAAGGCCCTGAGACTTCAGGACAAGAACCAAGAAGCAATGCAGGTTTTGCAGGACTTGTCCCAGGATGCACCCAAGGCATTCAAAAAAAGCATAAATTTCGAACTCGCAGTGGTATCTGAAAAGCAAAATGACTGGCAAAAAGCACTTTCCGCTTATCAAGACCTGCTTGCAGACTCCAAATTAGGGGGCAAAAGACAACAATACATACGTTACAAGATATCCAGGATCAAACAAAAGCTGAACTCTAAAAAATCTTAAAAGAGACTGCATTATGCTTCCCAAACTCCTATCAGATAATATCAGTGAAAAGCACCTGCTATTGGGAAACGAAGCGATTGTGCGCGGGGCCCTGGAAGCAGGAGTGGGCTTTATAAGCTGCTATCCGGGCACCCCTTCTTCCGAGGTGCCGGACACCTTTTATTCATTATCCCCATACGGGAATTTTCAATTCCAATATTCGGTAAACGAGAAAGTTGCCCTGGAAGTGGGCGGCGGAGCTTCCCTGGGGGGCACTCCCACCCTGGTCACTCTGAAGCACGTGGGCCTAAACGTTGCAGCAGATCCGTTGATGAGTATCTGTTATGTCGGAACACCCGGGGGATTGGTAATACTGAACGCCGATGATCCGGGAGCGCACTCCAGCCAAAACGAACAAGACAATCGTTTTTACTGCAGACAGGCGGGCATTCCCTGTTTAGAGCCTGCCACTGCCCAGGAAGCAAAGGACATGATGCTGGAAGCATTCCGGATTTCCATCAGACACGAACATCCTGTTATGCTTAGGACAACTACCCGCCTGAACCATCTGCGGCAACCGGTAGTTTTCGGTCCGTTGCAGGAGAAGGCAGACAAGCCCGAGTTTAACAAAAATCCCCAGAGATTCGTCCTGATTCCCGCGGTAGCCAGGAACCGGCACCCCGTGCTTCTGGACAAAATGGCCAAGCTCAGAGAAGAAGCGGATCAATCCTCCTGGAACCAGACTTGGGGCAGCGGGGAGACAGGAATCGTCTGCTCCGGGATCACACGTTCATATCTAACAGACGTGATCCAGGAAGAGGGCTGGTCAAACAAATTCGCAGTACTGGAACTCGGGGTAACCCATCCCTTGCCGGAAAAAGTAGTATCCTCCTTTCTGCAAAAACACCAACGGATTGTAGTAGTGGAAGAGCTGGAACCGGTCCTGGAGAACGAACTACGGAGCCTGGCACAAAAACAAGGTATTGAGACCGAGATATTGGGCAAGGAAAAATTGTTCCCCAGAACAGGCGAATACTCCACAAACATGATTAGGGACCAGTTGGGAGATCTTCTGGATTCCAACTACCGGCCCGCAGAATTTTGCCCTCAAGAGGAGAACCTCCCCCAGAGACCTCCCAATCTATGCGCCGGTTGCTCGCACCGGGCCATGTTTTTCGCAGTCCGCAAGGTTTTCGGGGATGATGCCATCTACTCCACTGACATAGGGTGTTATACCCTGGGAATACTTCCTCCGCTCAAGGCCGCGGACTTCTTGTTCTGCATGGGTTCCTCCATCTCCGGGGGGTCGGGTATGGCAGCCGCCTCGGACAGACAAGTTGTAGCCTATATCGGAGATTCCACATTCTTCCACTCCGGAGTAACCGGACTAATCAATGCAGTATACAACAGGCACGATCTAATCGTTATAATCCTGGACAACAAGACTACTGCAATGACCGGACATCAGCCCCACCCGGGAGTGGATCAGACAGTACACGGCAACAACGAATCCAGGGTGGACATAGAACAACTAGTACGCGGCTGTGGAGTGGAATACGTCAGAAAGATCAAGCCCTTCAAGCATCAAGCCACACTGGAGGTGTTGAACGAAGCCAAGGAACTCTCCGGGGTAAGGGTGATCATAGCGGAAGAACCCTGTGTCCTGTTTGCCAGGAGGGCACTGGGCAAAAAACAGAACGTGGTTGCCTATGTTTCCGAAAACCATCCTTCGGTGCGGCAAACCCTGGACGAGATTGCCTGCCCGGCTTTCTACCTGGAAGACGAGCAGGTCAGGATCGACGAAAATCAATGCACTGGCTGCATGCTCTGTGTACAAGTGTGCGATTACATAAAGACCAAAAAGAGGAACTGATATGAAAAAGTCCAGAATCCTGTTCGCAGGTGTAGGTGGTCAGGGTACCCTAACCGCAACCAACTTGCTTGCTCTGCTGGCGGTGGATTTGGATATGCCGGTGGTGACCGGGGAAATTCACGGCATGGCACAACGGGGAGGAATAGTGGAATCCTCTCTACTTTTGGGCGGATATTCCAGCCCCAAGCTCAGTTACGGGGAAGCGGATATACTGCTTGGATTCGAGCCCTTGGAAACTCTCCGGGCCCTGCCGTATGTAAACTCCCAAGGCACCGTAATAAGCAACACTGATCCGCATATTCCGGTGGGTGCCAGCCTGGGGAAGGAAACCTATCCGGATCTGGAATATATACAAGAAAGAAGTACCGCCTGCACCCCGAACTCCTATTTCCTTCCGTGCGTCAATTTGGGTGAACAGGCAGGAAAGGCCCAGAGCGCCAACGTAGTCCTTTTGGGAGGCCTGTGTGCCACAGACAAGTCCCCGTTTTCACTCCAGGACTTGCAAAACGCAATAAATAAGCACTTATCCTCCAAGATAGCAGGGATAAATATGAAAGCGAGCGAACTGGGATTCAACTATCTCAGCCCTTCTCAGGGTTAGGGTAAAGTTCAGGTTTACAAGAAATTACCGTAAGTTAATATGAAAGAAAATTAGAAAATTTGAGAATTAGAGAATTGGTTTAAGAAAGACAAAAACCTTGTCCTTCAGGTTAAATTTATATTCTTTCATTGTTCGTTGTGCCCGCTAGGGCATGAAAGTTAATATGAAAGAATTGAGGTATTAAGGAATTGAGGGATTAAAATCCCTGATATTTCAAAGTGCTAATCTAATTCTTATTTTTTTAACAGTCACAGTCACAGTCACTGATAACAGATAACAGATTTTCATGTTAACCCCCATGCCCTGACGGGCACAACGGAGTATGAAAAGGTTCTTCATTCTTAAACACATAATCACGTAACCACATAATCACATAAAACTTTTTCATGTTAATCTCTTTTAAATAATTCTCGTAAGCTTTCCATTCCATGTAATCATCAAAAAGTTCAAAACTTTCTTGTTCAGAGTTTTGAATTTGAAGTTCAAACTCATATAAATTCTTATTATATTTTTTTTTGAATATGTTGATTTTTTCTTCTGTTTGATGCTTTTCCGAATAAGCTTCAATAAGCATCAAATTGGAAACATGATTCTTGTCTACTGTAATCATAAAAACTCCTGTTTTTATTAGTTAGATAGCATATCTTTAGTTGACCCAGTATCCTATATTTAAGGCAAAACCCAAACCAAAACCACAAAATTTTCGAAGGTGAGTCCATATACTGTATTTAGAAGGATCTAAGCTTTGGCTCCTGAACGCTTACCTATTATCAGAATTGTTTCTATTCTTCGCATCAATTATTGTTTACCCGGATTCTATTGGTTTATCGGCTTTCTGCAATCGGACGGATACTTGACAGAGTGTCGCGCAGGGATTCTTTGGTTCGGGCTACATCGTAATCTGCTTGCATGCCTATCCAAAAACCGTAATTCATCCCAAAAAAACGGGACAGCCTGAGTCCGGTGTCAGTGGTGACAGCCCGTTTACCCGAGATAATCTCGCTGATTCTTCTTTGGGGCACTCCGATTTCCTTGGCAAGACGGTACTGGCTAATGCCCATGGGCTTTAGGAAATCCTGGAGCAGGATTTCCCCCGGATGCACAGGGATGAGAGTCTCTTCCGCAACATCGGAAAAATCAGTATGTTCGAGCTTTTCGATATTGATAGTCATTATTTCCACCTCCCTTAGTGGTAATCAACGATCTCAACGTTCCAAGCATCTCCGTCCCTCCATTCGAAACATATTCTCCACTTGTGGTTAATACGGATACTCCATTGGCCTGATCTATTGCCTGATAGCCTTTCAAGTCGGTTACCCGGTGGTATACGCAGCTCTTCCACGCTTTCAATCCTGTGCAAAATGGCCAATTTGCGCTGAGCGGTACGCATAGTTCCCGGATCTAACTTGCGTACTTTTTGGTTAGCAAAGATGGCAGCGGTTTGTTTGTCAGCGAACGTCTTGATCATTTATACTACACTATTGCGTTTCGTTAGTATTGTCAAGCGATAGTGTCTTTGTAACACTATCCTGGGACTGAAGGCTTGATTATTAATCCAAACCACCTAAGAACTTTAACACCCTTAAACTCACCCGTTTCCCTTGCGCAATTTCCTGCTGTCCCCCACCCGCATGGTGATCTTCTCCTTGTCCAGGTATTCCAGAAGCGGAATGCTGTATTTCCTGCTAAGTCCGGTGATATGCTTGAAGTCAGTTGGGGCCATGTCCTCCTTTTCCCGGAAATGGTCGTATACCCAATGCTTTATTTTTTCCAGGGCCGGGGTACTGAAATAGAGTTCGTCCTTTACCTTGCTCAACTCGCCTTCCTCTGCCAAGAGGTCCAGCACCGGGACCGCCTCCTTTTTGGAGACTCCCAGTTCCTCCAGTACGGAGTTCAGGTTCGGGGGCTGGATGTCAGCCTCAGTGTAAATCCTTAGCAGTTTTTTCCTTAATTCGGTTTGGTCCGAAGCCAGGGAAATCTGGTGATCCGGGGATTTCAAAACTTCCTGTTCAGACACCAGGATATTTTGGCTGATCGCCTTTTCCAGTACGAAATTAAACAATTTGGGGCTAAGGCCCGGGGCCCAGTTGGAAGCAAGCATGCTCCTGGATATCCCTGCCTTCATGGGGTTGTTTTGGTGAAATTTGTGGATGAAATCCTGCAACTGCCCTAATAGATTGCGTACCAATTCCTGGGAAACGTAGCGCTGTTCCTCCTTGTCGAACATGGCTATATATTGCCGGCTGTTCAGGTCCTGGAGCAGCTTTTGCAGTTTCTTGCTGGAAAGCAGTGTCATTGTTTTGAGCTGCTCAAAGCTGATTCCCTGCTTGCCGGCGTCTTCCAACTGGGAGAGGGCCACCTGTTGGGGGTCGGCGTCCAGGAAGGTGTAGAGCTTATCCATTTCCCCGGAGTAGCGCTTTATCTTCCTGCCGGCGGGGTTCAGCAGGGATCCCCCTCCGACTGTCATCAGAGGGGAAAAAGACCTGACCACGAACTTGTCATTGAAAATACCCACCATGGGGTAGGGGAAGTAGAACTGCGCAGGTGCGGAGTCCCCGGGCTGCAACTGGTCCCTGTCCAGGAGGTGCAGCCTGGCCATGATTTCCCTGGACCCGTGGTGGAAGTGCATTTCCTTTCTGTGCTTGAGGGGCCTGGGGGAACTGCTCAGGCATTTCAGTTCCACATCCCAGATACGTGAAGGGAACAGGGTCCCGGGCCGGGCAATGCAGTCCCCCCTTTTCAAATCCTCCACTTCCAGCCCGTGGAGGTTCATGGCAGTGCGCTGTCCGGAATAGGCGGTTTGCACGGAGTCGCCGTGTACCTGCAGGCTCCTAACCTTGCTCTTTTGGCCCTCCGGGTAGATGCTGACCTGTTCTCCCACTTGAATGGACCCGGAAACCAGGGTCCCGGTGATTACGGTGCCGTGCCCGCGCATGGTGAATACGCGGTCTATGGGCAGACGGAAGATGTCAGTATCCTCTTGGCTTTGCAGGGAGTTGGTTATTTCCCTGATATTGGACCGGAGTTCCTCCAGTCCTTGGCCGGTATAAGCGGAAACCGGAATCATGGGGGAATCCTCCAGGAAGGTGCCTTCCAAAAACTCCTGCAGCTCCTCCTGGGCAAGTTCCACTATTTCCTGGTCCACGGTATCTGTCTTGGTCAGAGCTATCAGGCCCTTGTTTATCCCCAGCAGGCTACAGATTTCCAGGTGTTCCCTGGTCTGGGGCATAATGCTCTCGTCCGCCGCCACGGTGAGCAGTACGAAATCGATCCCGGCGGCTCCCGCCACCATGTTTTTTACAAACTTTTCATGGCCAGGAACATCGACAATACCGATCCTGGGAGTGTCTGGAAAGTCCAGGAAGGCAAAGCCCAGTTCAATGGTTATTCCCCTCTTTTTCTCGTCTTTTAGCCTGTCACAGTCTATGCCGCTTAACGCCCTTATCAGTGTGGTTTTGCCGTGATCTATGTGTCCGGCAGTACCCATTATTATGGACATGAATCGCTCCTCGTCCTGGGGTGTTAATCTTTTTCAACCTGTTTAACTGTTGAGGGCAAAAATATCAATAAGCAATCTTCGAAATTCGATGTTCTATGATCAGCAGTTTGTATTTCTTGCACCGGCGTTGAAGTCCGGGTTCGGAATCGGTTGCGAGAGATTTGAGCCTGTTCCCTTGACAATTTCAATGGGTCCCGCGTATATTGCAATTTTATAAAAAGTTATTGTGTGGTTGTATTCTGCAATTTTGCAAAGCGAAACAACCCTTTTCCGGGCAGGATTCAACAGCTCGGCACAGGTGGCACCTTCGGGTTGAACTCGATCCGTTTACAGGCAAGATCCAGATACTTGAAAAAAGTAAAATCCCTTAAAAAAGGAGTTTAGGATGGATAAAACAGCCCTGGACAAACAAAGGACCTATTTACTGGCAGGCAGCAGTGGAACAGGAAAGACCTCTCTGGGGGAAATGATACTGTATCAGAGCGGTCAGATCAATCGATTGGGAGGCATAGAGAGCGGCAATACCCAGCTGGATTTCGAGCCAGAGGAAACCAAGAAGGGCGGGAGCGTTCAATCCGCCTTGACAACTTATACCTGGAACAAGAGCCGGCATTTCCTCCTGGATACACCGGGAGACACCAATTTTCTGGGAGAGTTCCCGTATCAATTGTCAGCGGTGGAGAGCGCCATATACGTATTGGATGCAGCGGACGGAATCAAGCCCCAGGACAAGAAGCAGTTCGGCGATATCCGCAAAACCGGCAAGCCCATGCTGGCAGTGGTGAATAAATTGGACAGGGAGATGGCGGATTTTGAACAAGTGATCACGGATTTGAAGGAGAACCTGAATGCCAAGCCGGCTGTATTATACGTGCCTATCAGTTCCGCGGGAAGTTTTGAGGGATTTGTGGATATACTGGAAAACAAGGCCTACTTTTTCAAGGACGACGGCAAGGTGGAACAGGGAGAGATTCCCGGGGATATGCAGGAAACAGTGAACAAGCATTACGAAGAGGCTATGGAGAATATTGCGGAAAACGACGAGGAGTTGATGGATAAATACCTGGAGGAGGGTGAACTGGGTTGCGAGGAGGCCAGGAAGGGCCTTCACACCGGAGTTCTGAATGCAGAAATCGTTCCGGTCTGTCCGGCTGCTGCCCTGTCCAACAAGGGTGGAAGCCAGGTCTTGAACCTGCTGCAGGACTTTATGCCCTCTCCATTGGAAAGGGAGCCCTGGCAGGGTACTGACGGCAGTAGCAGGGAGCCCTCTCCTGACGCCCCCACTGCCTGCTTCGTGTTCAAGACCCTTACCACTCCCTTCGGCGGACAGTTGAACGTCCTCAGGGTGCTTTCCGGAGTGATATCCTCGGACGTGACCCTGTTTAATCCGGCCCAGGACGCCAGGGAAAAGCTGGGGCAACTGCAATGGGTAGAGGGGAAATCCCAGGAGCCATGCAAGGAAGAACTCGGGCCTGGAGCGATTGTGGCGGTTGCCAAGCTCAAGAATACCAATACAGGGGATACCTTGTGTTCGGAAAAGGAACCCTTTGAGTTTGACAAGCCGGAACTGCATCAACCCCTGCTCTCTTTTGCCCTGCAGGCAGCCACCAGGGACGACGAGGACAAGATGATGGTGGCGCTGAACAAGTTGCTGGAAGAGGATGTGAGCCTGAAACTGGAACACAATGAGGAAACACGGGATATCCTGCTTTCCGGTATGGGCCAGTTGCATATAGAGACCGCACTGGAAAAGGTGCGCCGCAGGAACAAGGTGGAAGTGGAGCTTAACGAGCCCAAGATACCCTATAAGGAAACCCTGAAGGGAAAGGCGGATGTCAGCAACCGCTTCAAGAAGCAGAGCGGAGGACGCGGACAGTTCGGAGAATGCAATATTAGGGTCGCTCCCAAGGGCAGGGGCGAGGGATACGAGTTTGTGAACCAGATTGTAGGGGGTGTGATCCCCAAGACCTATATACCGGCGGTTGACCAGGGAATCCAGGAGGCGGCGGAAAAGGGCCCTCTCGCAGGATATCCGGTGATAGATTTCCAGGTTGTACTGTACGACGGTTCCTATCACAGCGTTGACTCCTCGGAAATGGCCTTCAAGATTACCGGTTCCCAAGCCTTTAAAAAGGCGGCGGATCAAGCCGGGGTGACCCTGCTGGAGCCGATCATGAAACTGAACATATCCGTGCCTGACGACTACATGGGGGATATAATCGGGGACGTCTCCAGCAGAAGGGGCAAAGTCCTGGGCTACGAGACCAGTCAGGGCATTACCCAGATCGGGGCACAGGTCCCCATGGCGGAAGTACAGAAATACGCCCCCGATCTCAGGGCCATGACCGGAGGTCAGGGTACGTTCACCATGGAATTCGATCACTATGAAGAGGCCCCGGCACATATCCAGGAAAAAGTGATAGAGGAAGCAAACAGGAAGGCTGAAGAGGAGCACAGTTAGCTGTTAATAGTTAGTGGTCAGATGCAATATGAAAGTGCACCAGTTTTTCGCAAATTTTTTTTCGAATCTGGATTGATTGTAAATTCTTTTTTGTCTATTAACGTCAAAGATTGTTCTTTTTCCAGATAGACAGATAAATGTTCTTTGATAAGATCCCATTCAGCCAGTACAAACAAATTTATAAAATCATTTGGGATAGTTACAGTTTCATTGAGGACGTCGATAAATCCTTCTTCTCCTATTTCCGATTTGTCATGTACTTGGCGTAAAAAATATACTTTTGGAATAAAAGGTTCTTTTTTAGCTCCATTAGGTGGCTGATATCCAGTATATATTTTGGAATCCTCGTTAAACCATTCTAACTGGGTATCTATATCTTGTAATGTAGCAAATGTTCTTTGATTCCAGAATTTACGGGAAAATACACTGTTGTTCCCTTCAATGGAAGCTTGAGTAAAAGGACGTCTTGGTACCGAAAATATGGGAACGATTTCTTGCTCCAACAAGAAGGCCATTACCTGACTGATATTGCGTTTTCCGGATTTGGAGCCAATATGAGCCGCAGCATTGTCTATTTTCATACAGTCAGGTTTTTCATGGTATTGGAAAAATTTTTCACAAGTTTGAATGAAACTTTTAGCCGTAGGAGCTTCAATACGTTGATAATACCGTAATTTGGGAGGTTTTTTAAAAGCACAACCGATAAAATGTAGAGGTTTTGTTTGGCCTTGAATAAATTTTGGTCCAATGAAATCTGCTTCCATAACACGGTTACCAAGTTTCGAATATACAGTGTATTCGGGATAGCAAAGATACTTTGCAGCTCCTTTATGTTTCTTCTTTTGGTAAGTGAGGCCTTGATCTTTGAGCATTTTGCCAATGCTCCGAACAGGCGGAACTTCTTCTTGAGGATAAAATCGCCTCCAAACATGTTGTATGGCAGTGGGTCCCCAATAAAAGGCTTTTTGATCGTTCTTTAAATAATTATAAAGGGACATTATTCTTTCATAAGTCTGATTGTTCCATTTGCGAGGTTTTCCCATAGGCCATCCTCGCTGATCATATTCAAAATCTTGATCGGGACTTTTTGTCCATTTTATAACAAAATGTTTACTCAAATGCATATGATTAGAAATATAATTTTTGGAAAAATTTTCATTAAAATACAGATGGTTAACTTGTTTCCTGAGTTTGATAAGCTTTTTTTGTGTATCATATTCGCTTATTAAATTATTTATTATTTCATTTTCAAGGCCAAATTTTAATGTCATGAAAGGCACCTTAGGTGGTGCACTTTCATTTTGCCATCAACCGATAACAGATAACAGATAACAGATAACAGATAACAGATAACTAATAACCGATAACTGATAATATACAGCAAAGGAGGAAATTATGGCCTCTGGCATCAAGGATAAAGTGGCGATTTTGGGCATGGGATGCACACGTTTTGGAGAGCGCTGGGACATGGGAGCCGAGGAACTCATGGTGGAAGCCTTTACCGAGTGCATGCAGGACAGCGGCCTGGAAAAAAGGGATATCCAGGCTGCCTGGCTTGGTTCGTGTGTTGACGAGGCGAATGTGGGCAAGACAGCAATGCCGCTTTCAACCGGTTTGCGCTTGCCAAAGATCCCGGTTACCCGGACGGAAAATTATTGCGCCACCGGTACTGAAGCCTTCAGGGGTGCCTGTTACGCAGTGGCTTCCGGGGCATACGACTTCTGCCTGGCGCTGGGGGTGGAAAAGCTGAAAGATACCGGTTATGGCGGACTCCCACAGCTATATCCCGGGACCCTCTCCTCGCAGTGGTGGCCCAATCTCACCGCTCCCGGATCTTTCGCGCAGCTCGCCTCTGCCTACGCTGCCAAGTACAATGTATCAGAAAAGGATCTGAAATGGGCCATGGCCCATATATCCTCCAAGAGCCACATAAACGGCACCTACAATCAGAAGGCGCACCTGCAGAAGGCGGTGACAGAGGAACAGGTCATGGCTGCTCCCACGGTTGCCCATCCCCTGGGGCTGTTCGACTGTTGCGGTGTATCGGACGGAGCGGCGGCAGCAATAATCACTACCCCGGAAAAGGCAAGGGAACTGGGCAAGAAGAACCCGGTGAGCGTGAAAAGTCTCCAGGTGTCAGTAAGCAGCGGTGAAGAAATAGGTTTCAATGACT
>CAJXKR010000083.1 GCA_913055815.1 uncultured Desulfohalobiaceae bacterium
AAGAAGCTGTTGAAAATAGTACTTCACTGGCTAGGCAGGCAGGTAATTCTTTAGAGGAAATCGTGGATAAGGTTACCACCAGTTCAGGACAGGTCAGCCAAATAGCTACTGCCTCCGAACAGCAGTCTTCTGCCAGTGAACAGATTAATCAGTCCACGGAGGAAGTTAACAGAATTGCTACGGAAACTGCGGAATCTATGGAACAGTCAGCTCAAGCCATTGAAGAGTTGGCTCAGATGGCATCCGAATTGAAGAATTTGATCGAGGAACTGCGCAATGTAGAATAATCCATGCCAGTATATCAATATCCCAGGGCTTCGGGCTACAAACTGCTACCCTCCACGGCGTGAAAACAGCAAATTCGATTTTAACTAACTGATATAGCTGAAGTTTATTTCTAGAACAAAACAAACCTGCATATATTGTTTTCCTACTTGAAGAACCGTATATTATTTTGCTAGGTTGTGGATTGCAAAACAAAATTGGCTGCTTGTACAAGATTGCTTGACAACTAAAAGCCCATGGTTTTACTTCAGGACAAATAATTGCTTATAAAAGCAAGTCTGGCAGCATAAGGTGTTTTAAAGAGCAAATGGGTATTTTTTTGCCCTGGTAAACGATGGAGTCTTTTAGATCGGGGTTATTGGCATTTGTGATTGGAGTGTTGAATCAGGATGTTTAATAGGTTAGGCCGACAAATCATAAGGGAATGAAATCATGAATGAGTACGGTGGCGAACCGGGTCAAGTTGCAGATCGTTCTGCTTTTGAAGAAAAGATGCGTAAAGAAGGGATTCCGGATGATGTCATAAAGTTATTCAACAAGTATTTAAATAAATTGTCCTCTAAAGTTTCACAGAAGCATTTTATTCGGGAAAACGACATTGAACCCCTTGAAGATTCGGATATCTTGGATCACAATGAATTGAGCAAGGAAGACGAGGATTTTGGCCGCTCCATTCTGGACAGGGCGGTAATGCTGAAACTCAACGGCGGGTTGGGCACCAGCATGGGCATGCCCCATGCCAAGTCCCTTTTGTCTGTTCGAGAAGGTTATACTTTTCTGGACATCATTTTGGAACAGGCCCACTTGAAGGGAAGGAGCGAGCACGGGGAATGTTTTTTGATTTTGATGAACAGCCCCAATACTGACAAGGATATACGTGAATACTTGGATCAAACCTGTTACCAGGATAATTGTCCTTTGGTTTTCAATCAGCATGTTTATCCCAAGGTCTTGGCCAATACGCTAGAGCCGGCCGAATATCCGAAAGATCGGCAGTTGGAATGGAATCCCCCCGGACACGGGGATATGTTTGCATCGCTCTGGACTTCCGGGATGTTGGAATATTTGTTGGATCAAGGCAAAAGATATGCCTTTGTTTCCAATGCCGATAATTTGGGTGCTAGTATCAATCCCGGGATATTGGGTTACTTTGCCAGAAATCGTTTTTCAATGTTGATGGAAGTGGCGAATCGAACTAGCACGGACAAGAAAGGGGGGCATCTGGCCAAATACCCCAACGGACAATTGGTGTTAAGGGAAAGTGCCCAGTGCCCTGAGGATGACATGGATTTCTTCCAGGATGTTAATAGGCATCGTTTCTTTAATACCAATAATTTGTGGCTGGATCTCCAGATCTTGTATGATTATATTCAAAGAGAGGGATTACCTGAACTACCGCTTATTGTTAATCCCAAGAATTTAAATCCCCGGGATGAGAATTCGCCAAGGATTTATCAACTGGAAACTGCAATGGGATCGGCTGTTTCCGTGTTTGAAAGAAGCAGTGCCTTAAAGGTGGGACGGAACAGATTTATTCCGGTTAAAAAGAGCAATGATCTTTTGGCGGTACGTTCGGACTGTTATATATTGAACAAGTATTTTGAACTAATCCCCAATCCGAAAAGGGAACTGGGCCCAATAGAAATAGACTTGGATGAAACCTTTTACAAAAAGGTGGATCAGTTTGAGGATAGATTTCCCTGGGGTCCTCCTTCCCTGATAGAATGCGCATCCTTGAAGGTGAAAGGCGATGTTTTGTTCGAGGACCAACTGGTTTGCAGAGGGCAGGTGGAGGTAATAAACAATTCCGATAATCAGAAAAAGGTAGTTCAAGGTAGTACCCTCGAGGGAAAAGTAGTTTTGGATTGAGTCCAGAAAAATAGATACGTTAACTCCCATGCCCTAGCGGGCACAACGAAGCATGGGCAATCTCGACCCCGTCCCTGCCTTGGCAGGGCGGGGTGAGAAAACTTTTTCATATTAATATAAATGGAGGATCTTGATGAGCGAAGAATTTGGTTTCGAGTTATTGTGGTCAAAACAGATAAATGAGTTACAGGGCGTAGCTAATCTATATAGGTATAGCAAAAACGGTGCTGAAGTATTATCTATTGAAAACAACGATGAAAATAAAGTGTTCGGGATTACATTTCGCACTCCTCCCAAAGATTCCAGCGGTATCGCACACATCCTGGAACATTCGGTTTTGAACGGTTCCCAGAAGTATCCTTTGAAGGAGCCGTTTGTGGAACTGTTGAAAGGTTCCCTGCAAACCTTTCTGAATGCAATGACCTTTCCGGACAAGACTTGCTATCCTGTGGCCAGTCAAAACGTGCAGGATCTGTACAACTTGATGGATGTATACCTGGATGCGGTATTTTATCCCTTGATTACCAGGGATGTGTTTGAACAGGAAGGCTGGCACCTCGAACTCACGGATGAAAATTCCCACCCAGATATCACCGGGGTTGTTTACAATGAAATGAAAGGGGCCTATTCCTCTCCGGACGGGCTTTTGTCCGAGTACTCCCAGCAGTCGCTTTTCCCTTCAACTGCCTATAGCTTGGACTCAGGCGGCAATCCTACCAGCATACCGTATTTGACTTACGAGGAATTCCTGGAATTTCACCGCAACTACTATCATCCCTCCAATGCCAGGTTTTTTATATACGGAGACGACGATCCCGGGGAAAGATTAAGGAAATTGCACGAATATTTAAAGGATTTTGACAAGACGGAAGTGGACTCCAGGATAGGTCTGCAACCCAGATTAACCAAACCCAGGCACCTGGAACACTATTATATTGCGGATGAACAGTCCGAGTCCAAGAACATGTGCACTGTTAACTGGCTCCTGGATGTTACCACCAACGTGGAAAACAATCTGGAATTACAGGTTTTGGAGTATATCTTGATCGGTATGCCGGGCTCCCCTTTGAGAAAGGCCCTGATCGATTCCGGCCTGGGAGAGGATCTTGCTGGAGTAGGCCTGGAAAGGGAACTTAGACAGATGTTCTTTTCCACCGGCCTGAAGGGTGTGTCTGAAGACGACCTGCCCAGGGTGGAAGAGGTGATTTTCGATACCCTCAAGGATCTTGCGGAAGAAGGAATTGACAAGGGACTTATCGAGGCTTCCATGAATACAGTGGAATTTGAGTTAAGGGAGAACAATACCGGTAGCTTGCCCAGGGGGCTCTTGGTAATGCTCAGTTCCCTCAGTACTTGGCTGTACGATAATGATCCCACCTTGATGCTCGCCTACGAGGAACCATTGAGTGATTTGAAGCAAAGGCTGGATTCCGGAGAGCCGGTATTTGAACATTTAATAAATACCAACTTTCTGGAAAACAAGCACTGGACAAGGGTGGATTTGAAACCGGACCCAGAGCTGGGTGACAAGCTCGAAGAGGCGGAAAGATCCATTGTCCGCGAAAAAACTGAGGGATTCGAGGATTCGGATAAACAGGCCCTGATAGAAAGGACCCGGGAATTAAAGAGAAAACAGCAGGAGCCCGACGATCCAGAGGAAGTGGCAAAGGTACCCCGCCTGAAAATCGAGGATTTGCCGGAAAAGGTCAAACAGATCCCCTTGGAAGTGACGGAAGGGGAAAGTGAAAATATATTGTATCACCACTTGGATACCAATAATATACTCTATCTGGATCTGGGATTTGATCTCAAAATGTTACCACAGAAGTACCTGGGGTACTTGCCCATGTTCGGCAGGGCCATTTTGGAGATGGGGACCGACAAGGAGGACTTCGTGAGCCTCTCCAAGAAGATTCAGGCCAAAACCGGGGGTATTCATACAGAGACATTTAATGCCAATCACAAGTACCACTCAGAACCCTGCAGTTGGATGTTTTTGAGGGGGAAAGCCCTGAGTGCACGGATGCAGGATTTGCTGGATATCCTGCAGGAAATTTTGTCAGATGTTCAGTTCGACGACAAGGAGAGGTTCAAGCAATTGCTCCTGGAAGAGAAGTCCAGGCAGGAACACAGGATTGTCCCTATAGGCCACAGGATAGTAAACAGCAGGTTAAAGGCCAAATATAATCTTATCAGTTGCATTAACGAACAGATGCACGGTTTGAGCCAACTCTTGTTTTTGCGCTACCTGGCAAGTGAGGTGGATAATAACTGGCAGGGGATACTGAGCGATCTAGAGAACATGCGGAATATATTGCTCAGCAACCCTGGAATGCTGGTCAATGTGACCTTGGACCGGGAGAATTGGAAGGATTTTCAGCCACGTCTGCAAAATTTTCTGCAACAGGTACCCACAAGACAAAAGGAGCCGCAGAAGTGGCAAACCGAGTGCATGCCCGGACATGAAGCAATCCAGATACCATCCCAGGTCAATTATGTGGGAAAAGGGTTTAATCTGTACGAACAGGGCTATGAATTCCACGGTTCCAGCCTGGTTATAACACGTTACCTGAGAACCAGTTGGCTCTGGGACAAACTCCGGGTACAAGGCGGTGCCTATGGGGCTTTCAGCAATCTGGACCGCTATTCCGGAGTAATGAGCTTTGTCTCCTACCGGGATCCGAACCTGCTGAACACATTGGAAAATTATGATCAGACTGCCGATTTCCTGGAAAACTCGGACTTGGAAGACGAGGAGATAAACAAGGCGATTGTAGGTGCGGTTGGAGATATGGATTCCTATCAACTCCCGGATGATCAGGGTATGACTTCCATGCTCAGGTATATAGTTGGAGAGACTGACGAAAAACGCCAGGAACTCAGAGAAGAGATAATGAAGACCACAAAATCCGATTTCAGAAATTTCGGGACTTGGCTGCAGAACCTCCGGGACAAGGGCGAAATAGTTGTACTGGGAGATAAATCCAATATTTCCAAGGCACAGGAGCAAGGATTGAAGTTTGCTCACGTGTGGTCGGTGTTTTAAGTTCAAGAATTTCGGATTCTGCCTGTTTTGAGTCTATCTGCTGCGCCGTTCTAACGTTGTTCCTAGTATAAGTTATACCAGAGGCGGCATGTTGAAACAAAACTGCTGAATCAGTTATACCGAATATTTACACGGGCATCCATGTAGACAAGGACCTAGGAACTCTAGAAGATGCCGGGGTGCCCAGTTTATAATCCATCCTGTTTCAATCCCTTTTGAACCCGCAGAGTAAAAAATTATCTTTCTAACATCTCGCTTGCTTGATGGCCGGTAATCTTATATGTTCAAATCCAACAGATCAACTATTATTATCCAGGAGGCCCCACAATGGATCACGATATCAAAACACTGATCACTAAATTGAATCCTGCCTGCACCAATATTCTGCACAATGCCGCAGGATTATGCGTTTCCCGCACAAATTACGAAATCACACTAGAACATTTCCTCCTAAAGTCCCTGGAAGATCCAAATGGGGATGTGCAGCTTATATTGCGCAACTTTGACATAGATCCTTCCAGGATATCCAGTGGGCTTACAGAGGCCTTGGAGGATTTTCAGGCAGGAAATCCCGGTAAGCCAGTCTTTTCACCCTTGTTGATGCAGTTGTTACAGAAGGCATGGATGATTGCCTCTATAGACATGAATTTGAGCATAATACGCTCCGGGATAATTCTGCTTGCCGTCTTGGACAATCCTTCCTCTTTTGGAGCCGGCAAGTACATCGATATTATCAAGCAGATAGGCAAGGATGAATTACTCCGGAATTTTTGGAATATAGTATGGAATTCCATTGAACAGGAACTAACCGGGAAGGCCGCTGAAGGGGGTGAACAAGCCCAAGCCTCTGTTGAAGGCGGATACTTGGGTCAATATTGCCAGAATTTCACCTCCAGGGCTAGCGAAGATGACGTTGACCCGGTTTTTGGAAGGGAGGAGGAAATCAATCAGATTATCGACGTACTTGCCAGAAGGAGGAAGAATAATCCCATCCTGGTGGGTGAGCCAGGAGTGGGCAAGACTGCAGTAATTGAAGGGCTCGCCTTGCGCATTGTTCAGGATGATGTGCCGGATATGCTCAAAAATGTAACTTTGCTGGGCCTCGATATGGGAGCATTGCAGGCTGGTGCCGGGATGAAGGGAGAATTCGAAAACAGGTTGAAAGGAGTGCTGGACGAGATCAAGGGTTCGGAGAACCCCATAATCCTATTTATCGATGAAGCCCATACCCTGATTGGAGGCGGATCTGCCGCCGGAAGTTCTGATGCTGCCAATCTGCTGAAGCCAGCCCTGGCCAGGGGAGAGATTAAGACTTGCGCCGCTACCACCTGGAGTGAGTACAAGAAGTATTTCGAGAAGGACCCCGCCCTGGCTAGACGTTTTCAACTGGTGAAGCTGAGCGAGCCGGATGTGGACACTGCAACCCTCATACTTAGGGGACTGAAAGACTATTACGAAGCCTCCCACAATGTAGTGGTAACAGATGAGGCAATAGCAAGTGCTTCCGAATACTCAGACCGCTATATTAATGGAAGATTTTTGCCAGACAAGGCTATTGACCTTTTGGATACCAGTTGTGCCAGGGTAAAGATAAATCTTACCTCCAAACCCGCTTCCATTAATAACATGGAGAGGTCGATCCAGGCACGGGAGAGGGAGAGAAAAGCCCTGGTACGGGATTTTGACAATGGCTCGCAAATAGACAGAGAAAGGTACGAGGACATAGAACAGGATTTGCTGGAGCTTAACCGGCAGTTGGAGCAAAGTAACGAACAGTGGCAAAAAGAGAGGGAGAAAGCCTGTAATGTACTTCAAATCCGGGAAGAGTTACAGGAGTTGAAGTCACGGGGTGAAGAAAATGCGCTGCAGGAACAAAAAAACAGATTGCAAGAGGCAATGCAGGAACTGGAAAGCTTGCAGCGTGACGAACCCATGGTAAAGATAGAAGTGGACCCGGATGTGATTGGAAAGGTGGTCTCGGATTGGACAGGGATACCCTTGGGCAAGATACACAGGGATCAGGCCCAAATGGTTTTGAATTTGGAACAAGGTCTGCAGGAGAGGATTAAAGGCCAGGACCATGCCTTGTCCGCAATGGGGGAAGTTGTCAAAGCGGCAAAGACCGGTATCAAGAGCCCGGAACAACCCCTGGGGGTTTTTCTCCTGGTGGGTCCAAGCGGAGTTGGAAAGACAGAGACTGGATTGGCCCTGGCGGACTTGTTGTTTGGTGGTGAACACAGTATGATCTCTATAAATATGAGCGAATTCCAGGAAAAACATACCACCAGCAGGTTAATCGGATCTCCTCCCGGGTATGTGGGTTACGGGGAGGGGGGAATGCTTACCGAGGCTGTCAGGCAAAATCCCTACTCTGTTGTATTGCTGGATGAAGTGGAGAAGGCCAATCCGGATGTCTTGAATCTTTTCTACCAGGTCTTTGACAAGGGTGTCTTGACTGACGGAGAGGGTAAGGAGATAAGTTTTGCAGATACAATAATTATTTTGACAAGCAATCTGGGTACAGATGTTATTCAGGAGATGACAGCAGAAGCGGATTCAGTACCCATGGATTCAGTGATCAGTGCTGTCAGGCCCCTGCTTTCTCGGCATTTCAAACCTGCACTTTTAGCCAGAATGACTACTGTTCCCTATTATGCCTTAAGTTCGGATGCTATGCGGGATATTGTGGAACTCAAGCTGAAAAAGCTGGAAAGTACACTCCTTCAGAACAACAAAATAAGATTCGATTATTCCCAAGCTGTCCTGGAACAAATAACCAGTCGCTGTACTGAGGTGGAGACCGGTGCCAGGAATATAGATTATATACTGCACGGCAGGGTTATGCCCAGTATCTCTCAGAAGCTGCTTCAAAGTATGAGTACCGGTGAGGTGCCCAGTTCCGTTAATTTGGATGTGAATGAGGACGGTTCTTTTGCAGTGGATTTTGAATAGTGGTGGATTGCGTCCCAGTCAAACAACTTGATTCCTGACTTGCTCGATCACAACCAAGCATGGGCAATCTCGACCCCGCCCTGCCAAGGCAGGGCGGGGCGAGAAAACTTTTTCAAGTTATATAACAAAACTGCCGTTTTCGTAAATTGTGATAGTTTCCCCGGACTCCAGTTTCGCTTCCACGGTTTTGGGCTGGGTGTTTACCAGGTCCCAGTGTAGCGCGGAATCATTGAATCCCAGGGATTCTTTCTTGTCGCTGCTTAAGTTGTTCCCTCCATAGGCGTAAGTCTCGGAATAGGAAGCCCCCAGCGCTATGTGGCAATTCCCGTGGTCTCCGCCAAAATTCTCGTCAAACAGGGTGTGGGCCATGAATTTGTTGATCCTGGAGAAGTTCTTGTCAGTGAGTGAGAATTCCCCGATCTTGTTGGCATTGTTATCCATCTCGATTTGTTTTTTAACGAATTCCTCGCCCTGATCCGCTGCTACTTGAGTGACTATTCCGTTCTTGAATTCCAATTTGAGATTTTTCACCAGATTCCCATTGCGATAGGAGGGCTGATCCATGAAAAAGGAACCTTCAGTACCTCTCCAATCCGGAGATGTAAAGAGTTCAAAACTGGGGATGTTGTGGCCTGAAACACCAACCCATTGCCTGTCCTGACCCGGTTTAACAATTAGATCGCAGTCTTTGGATTTAAGATGCAGGTGCTGGATTCTCAAGGAATTGAGCTTATCCTTTATTTTGGAAGCTGTTTGAAAGATATTCTCCCACTGCTTTATTGGATCCGGATAGTCCAGGTAACAAGCCTTGATGATTTGTTCGGTGTACTCCTCTGGGGAAATACCGGCATTCCTTGCCAATTCTTCCGTGGGCAACAATCCCAGTGTCCAACCGAAATGTCCGTTGTTCTCCCTTTCATCCAGTATGTCGCGCATGTGTTTCTTGGCCAGGATGCTTTCCCCGATTCTTCCGGGATCGATATCTTGCAGATGTGTCAAGGATTCAGGAGCCAAAAGCGCGATTGAACCGTTTAGCTGTTTGAACAATTCTTCCTCTCCCGGAGGAACGAATTGTAGTTGCGACTTATCTGCCTTGGAGTAGAAGGAATATTCCATTTGCGGAGAAGTGCTTGTTCTTTGTACAGGCTGCAGGCCTTTTTCAATAATTTTGTCAAACAGTATCTCGGTCAGTCTCCTACCTGCAAAATCGTAACGAAGCATTACGATATCTCCCGGGGCAAATTCTTCTCTTCTTGCGGCTTGCATACCCCAAAGCAATACCTGTGCATATTTATTTAATTGATCTTGTGTGAGCATATATATTTTCCTCTTGTATTCGAAAAAAAGGGTTGGTGTTTTTTCCACCAACCCTTGTTAGCATAATTTTAAACCCTTGTTAAGGATTTAATTCGTTTTCCCTGGGAAATAAAGGTAGATAACGATAAGCCAGGCTGACCACTATGGCTGAAAATGCAACAACCATGGCTGAAGTAGTCCATTCCGTCCAACTGGGAACATATGTGTACCAGTTGTCAAAGGGCATAACTGGTATAGCCAGGGTTTGGACCGTAAAAACGAACCTGTTAACGATCACGCCCACGCAGGTCAGGATGGATGCTGTGTACAGCAGTCCGGCTATATTGCGTAGCCTGGGAATTATCAGCATAATAGCAGGTAAAATCCCGCAGATCCCTATTTCAAACCAGAGTAGCCACTTGCCGTAACCCGCATCCTGGTTAAACATTTCGTCAAAGGTAAATCCCATCTTGGGAAGTAATCCGTTTGCCCAGGCCCAGGTGTCAAAGATCTTGAAGAATATGTATATAGCCAGGAGAAATCCGGAGATTTTCCCCAGCAAGGATTTTAGATTGAAGTCCACCAATCTTTTGCCTGTCAGCTTTTCCATCAGTGTTGCGATAAGCATGGTAAATACCGGACCGGATGCAATTGCGGACAGGATGAACAAGAAGAATGTCCAGGGCCAGATAAAGAATCCTCCTCTAACAGCAAAAGGCCTGCCGAAAAGTACCCCGTACATTCCCCCCAGTGAACCTTGGTGAAAAAAGGATAAAAAGGTACCTACTGCGGCAAACAAGGGCATGTAAATATGAAAGTTGTGGGCCAGGTGATCAAAGAAGTTGAATTTTTTTATCTGCCTGTTTTCCAGGATGATGGGAATGAATTCGATTGTAAGGACTATAAGATAGCATGTTATACAAAAAATCACCTCGGTTAGCATGGAATGTACGTTGGGGTGCCAGTAACCGAACCAGGCCCTCAGTGGCTGGCCCACTTCGTGGGCCAGGATCACCATGGCTCCGGCATAACACAAAAAACCCAGGATCACTGCTAAATTTATAATATTTTTTAGTTGGTCGATTTTCAGGATATATTTCAGGAATCCGGAAAAGAAGGCCCCAGCTCCCAGGGCGATAACTGCAAGATCGAAAGTGATCCAGAGTCCGAAGCCGAAATAGTTGTCCAGGCCGGTAACACCCAAGCCGTTCCAGAATATGTTTATGCTGGCTATAATCCCGACCAAACCTATTAAAGCCAATGCAGCCAGCCAGATTATAAACCTAGGTAAAGAACAACGCTCAGCTCCTACAGGTATGAAATTAGCGTCTTTCATGATTCTTTTACCTCTTCTTTGTTTTCTTGTTCCAGTTGGTGGTCTCCTTGCCTACGTACCCACTGTCTTTGGCTCAGGTAATATACTTTGGGTTCTGTTCCAAGTTTTTCCAGCAGCCTGAATGCGTATTTGCTTTTGGCCAGCTTGGAGACTTGATGCTTGGGGTTGTTTAGATCGCCGAAAACTATTGCCCCTGTTGGACAGGCCTCTGCACATGCTGGTTGATATGCACTTTCCTCCAGGCTTTTATGATCTTTGCCGTGATAATGGGCCTCTTCCTTGGCCTTTTGGTATCTGTGATGGCAAAAAGTGCATTTTTCCACCACGCCCCTGGGTCTTACGGATACATAAGGAGTGAGGGTCTTTTCCATTCCTTCGGGCCAAAC
>CAJXKR010000084.1 GCA_913055815.1 uncultured Desulfohalobiaceae bacterium
AGTAAGTGGACGTACCCAAAATTGGCATATTGCTAAAGAGTTTTAATTGTAAGGCTTTGAAATAACAGGAAATATTAGAAAATTCTTTGTTATTTGTGAGTACGTATTTTTGAAAACTTTTGACTGTCCAGTTAATATCATTAAAATGTTTTAAGCTATAATTTCGATAATTGTTTAGAATGTATGAACAATTGTCCAAATTTGTCACTTTGTAAAATTTGATATTATAAATTTTTATCAACTATACTACATAGAATGATATACAATATTTTGATTTTTATCAATAAAAAAAGTTCCTGCACGAATTCAAAAAGTCTTTAAGGTTTTGCCGTACTAATAATGTTCAAACAAGCCAACAAGGATTTTGTTTTAATTGTTGAGACATTATTTGGTTTTTGTAAATACTGAAAAGCGAATAACACTTAATTCAAGATTGGCAGGGGTGTTCTGATATTTGAGTCCTATACCATGGATGGGTATATTTGAAGGCATCTTTTATATAAAAAAATACTTGACTGGAATAATGTTCTAGAACAAAATTCTAATAATAGGGTTAGCAATGAACAGAAAAGAGAAGAGTTTTCAACGTCGGTTGGATATTATTCACGCTGCATTGACGTGCTTTACAAATATCGGTTACGCCAAGACAACGATGGCAGACATCAGAAAGCACTCTTTAGCCAGTACTGGAAGTATTTACCACCATTTCAAAAGCAAGGAACAATTAGCTGCAACGGTTTATATTGAAGGCATTAGGCATTATCAGGAAGGATTGATCGATATTTTGGATCAGGAACCTTCTGCTAAAGAGGGGATCTTTGCTATAGTACGCTATCATTTGCAATGGGGTTGCGAAAACCGTTATTGGGCCAAGTTCTTGTTGGAAATGCGGCATGCTGAGTTCATGGAAGGTACTGACACTGATTTTCAGGAGCTCAACACGCGATTTGGCGGAAAAATATCCAGCTGGGCGTCTGAAAAGATGAAAGACAAACAGTTGAAATACCTGGAAACTGAAGTGTTTTTCACCTTGTTGTTAGGTCCATGTCAGGCATATCTTCGGTACTGGTTGACAGGTATGGTTAGTGGAAAACCGGATGAAGTAAGTGATACATTGGCTCGATCTGTTTGGGATTCGCTTAGGTATTTCCCTGATTGATATCAGGAATCCTGGTTGATTTTTGTTGATATAGTTTTGATGCCAGTAATTCTTTTAGCCGTTTATGCCCAAGTTTCAAACATGAACAATAAAAATATATTCTTTAACCCTTAATCAGGATGCTAATAATATGCCATTTCAGGATGTCGGTGAAGTCAGGGAAAAATTGACCAACTCGGGATATATCCCTTCAGATGAGGTAGCAACCCTAGTCTTTTTGGCGGGTTCCACCCAGAAGCCCATTCTGGTGGAAGGCCCGGCCGGGGTGGGTAAGACCGAACTGGCCAATGCGGTGGCCAAGAGCCTGGATAAGAAGCTTATCAGGCTGCAATGCTACGAAGGCCTGGATGAGGCCAAGGCCTTGTACGAATGGGAATACGCCAAGCAACTCCTGTATACTCAAATGGTCAAGGAGAAAATAAACGACGTGATATCCGATGCCACTGATCTCACCCAGGCAGTGGACCGGATCGCAGCTCAGGAGGATGCCTTTTTCTCTGAAAGATTCATTCAGCCCAGGCCTCTGTTGAAGGCGATTTCCTCTCCGGAGCCGGTGATATTGTTGATAGACGAAGTGGACAAGTCAGATCCCGAATTCGAGGCCTTTTTGCTGGAACTATTGAGCGAGTTCCAGGTTTCCATCCCGGAGATAGGTTTGATTCAGGCCCAGAGTATACCGTTTGTGTTTTTGACCTCGAACAATTACCGGGATATGAGCGACGCACTCAAGCGGCGCTGCCTGCATTTGTACATAGATTATCCGGAGCGGGAAACCGAGATGGATATTGTAAGGATGAAATTCCCCCAGATAGAGGACAATCTGCTGAATCAACTCATCGATACAGTGGGGGGTATCCGCAAGCTGGATTTGAAGAAGAAACCCTGCATCTCCGAGACCCTGGATTGGGCAAGGTCACTTCTGGCCTTGCAGGTAAACGACCTCTCGTCGAATGATTTGGAGAACACATTGAGTGTCTTGTGCAAATACAAGTCGGATACTGAAACGGTAAAGGACAATCTACACAAAATTATTTAGTTTTCATACGGAAATTGCCTTTTCCGGATGGGGAGCATTTTTAGAAAAGATTCTTGTCATTTTTCAGTAGTATCCCTCGATTTTGGAATATTACTTGCTTTTTTACCTCGAACTTCGAACATAGAACCTCGAAACCTTTAACAAAACAAAGTTATCCATGATATCCCTGATCCAAAAATTCGCCTCCACCTGCCGGGCTACGGGCCTGAGGGTATCCACGTCCGAGGTCCTGGATTGCATTAATCAGATGAATTTGGTGGATATTACGGATGAGGCACAGTTCAAGACTGTTCTCAGGGCCAATTTTGTCAAGAGCAAACGGGATACTGGCCTGTTCGAGCATCTCTACCAGTTGTTTTTCCACGATTTGCGCGATGAACAGGATTCTGTTGCCGATAGCAGCACTGCGGAACAAGTCCGGGAGATTCTAACAAAACTTAAAGAGCAGGGTGAAGACGATATAGATGAAGCCATTAACGAGTTTATGCAAGGTGATCCGGGCAACTTTCTGGATTTGTTGCGAAATATCGATACACGGGAACAAGCAAGTAACACCAGGCTGAACTTCAATTTTGGCCAGATGGTTGGCAAGATGAATATTATGCTCCGGATAAACCAAACCAGGGACAAGATTGTAAGTATTGCCGGAGACAATTATTCGGGTCAAGGTGATGGGGGAGCGGAAGAAGCAGCGGAGCAGTTGAAAAATATGCTCGAAACCGCCAGGTCACAGCTAAGCAAGAATCAAAAGCCGGACAACCAGGAGATAGTGACGGATACAGAGACCGAGGTATCGCACAATGATCTGCAGCAGCGACCGTTTTCCTCCCTTACCCCCAAGGAGGAGCAGGAAGTCCGGGAAGCCATAGACAAGCTGGTCAAAAAATTAAAGGATATTGTAAGCAGGCGCTATACAAAAAAGAACAGGGGTGTGCTGGACGTATCCCGCACCCTGAGGAATTCCGGCAAGTTCCAGGGTGTTCCGCTGGAGATAAAATTCAAGGACAAGCCCATGAATAAGGGGAGTGTGGTCACTCTGTGCGATATGTCCGGATCAGTATGGGCTACCGGCAGGTTTATGTTGAACGTGCTTTATTCATTGCAGGATTGTTTCACCAAGGTAAGGAGTTATATCTTTGTTAACAATGTGGAGGAAGTGAGCGAGTTTTTCAATAAATATGAAATAAACCGTGCAATAGACAAGGTTTTGTCAGAAACCGGATTGAATCTGTCCGCATATACGGATTACGGAACGTCCCTGTTGCGTTTTTACCAGAATCACTTGCATGCCTTGAGCAGTAAAACCACATTATTGATTATAGGTGATGCCAGGTCCAACTACATGAATCCCAGGGAGGACATACTCCAGGAATTGCGCAGCCGTTGCAGGAGGGTGGTCTGGCTGAACCCGGAGACACCCAACACCTGGAATACCGGGGACAGCGAAATGTCCACTTACAAGCCCTATTGCCACGAATTGCGCGTCTGCCGCAATTTAAGCCAGCTAACCAGGTTTATTGAAGATCTGGTTATCTAGTGATTGGACGTAAACTCACCCATCCACTTCGTCGCTTTAAGCCTTTGAAATCTTCATGTATTAAGATACACTGCGGTTTCAAAACTTTTTGCTCCTTGTATCTGGGCAAGTTTACGTCCAACCTAATTGCTGAATTGAAAACTCACACATCTTCAAATATAAACGAAGGATTTTGATCCATGATACACTGGCTACCGCAAAGAACGCAGGATATTGCCCGGCAGGCAGCCGAATTTGCTGATGAGATTATAAATCCGAGAAATGAGCTGCATACTCAGCACAAGTTCCCGCCTGATATCTGGGATAAACTGGGAAGGGAGGGCTTGTTGGGGATGAATATATCCGGGGACTACGCTGGATGGGGCTGTGGTTACCTGGATCTGGCTGTTGCAGGAGAGGTCCTGGCAAGCTCGGGAAAAAACCTCGGGATCGTTTTGTCCTGGTTGATTCACCACCTCACCGCGGGTGTTTTGATTCAAAATCATGCCAGTAACTCCCGGCAGGAGGCGCATCTTTCCTCCCTGGCCAGTGGGGATTCGACTGCCTCGCTGGCGATATCTGAACCAGAGGCAGGGGCGCATCCCAAACATATGCGCTGCAGGGCAGTGCGAAAACACGGCTACTTTGTCTTGAACGGGGAGAAGACGTTTTTGACCAACGCCCCTATGGCGGATCTGTTCATTGTTGTGGCTGTAACCGAAGAGACACAGGAGGGTAGATATTTTTCCGCCTTTCTGGTGCCCGCCTCCAGCAAGGGTCTTGGTTTGACTCCGGATATACCGGTTTCCGGATTAAAGCCCAGCCAACATGCCGGAATCCGCTTGGAAGACTGCCAAGTGCCTTCGGATTATATCCTGGGATCTTTAAACAATGCCTATAACGAGATCGTGAAACCCTTCCGGGACCTGGAGGACAATATGCTTATGGGTCCCATGGCGGGAGGTATGCAGGCACTGTTGGATTGGGCCGGTGGTGAAATATCCCAAAAACAACTAAAAAATAAAGAAGATATTGAATCCAAATTTGCGGAATTGGCAGCGGCGCTGCATTCCGCGAGGCTAATGGCCTACGAGGCAGCATGGGCACTGGATCAAGGTGTCCCCGACTCAGAGAATCTCTCGGTCCTGATCTATTTCAGGCGCACCTGCAACTGGTTATTGTCCGAAATTGACCAGTTGTGTGCGGATCTGGAGATTTCGCCCAGAGACAGGCTGGCCAGTCTGAGGCAGGATTTGGGGCTGGTATTGAAACTGGCAGGCAACGTGCTTGACAGGAAAAAGTTGCAAATGGCCAGTTCCTTGCTTGCCATTAGACCAATTACCGACGATACCAAAGGTTGAAGCCAACAAATAATAGTTTCCAATTTTTTCATGTTCAGTCGTGTCAGTGTGGGTTAAAAGGAAGTAGTAGTTAGTGCTTGAACGAAAACTCACCCATCTACTTCGTCGCTTTAAGCCTTTGAAATCCTCATGTATTAATATACACTGCGGTTTCAAAATTTCTCGCTACTTCGTAGTCGAGATTGCCCTTGCTCCTTGTATATGGGCAAGTTTACGTTCAATCACAGTTTTCGGTCAGGCACTAATTACACAGCTTGAACTGATAAAACACGCTGCTAATGTCCTATATCGTCAGCAAGTATCTGAACTTTAGCGTGTGTTTCAATAATTGGATGGATAGTGTGATAAAGGATGTTAAGTTAGGCAGTAGGAGACTGGTTAATATACATGCATGAATAAATCCTGTCCTTCACATCTCTAATATCTGCAGTACCTGGCAATAGACTCAGAACCCTCTCCATATATCCCCTGTTTATTACTTGGGATTGTGTATGGGAAAAATTGAAATCATGAACCCAGCTCAACAACATCAACTTGAAATCGTTGATCCATACAAGGTCCTGATAATCAACTAATTTTCCGGACAGAAGAGAATCTACTACTTTTTGTGAATATTTGTCAGGGTGGGAGTCCAGACCCAAAGTAACCACACTGTTGGAATTGGCTTCATCTTCAAAATAGGCCAAAAGGACGTTCATAATATCCAGCTTGTCGCTATCCCGGACTACTTCCAGGACAAAGAGATTACTTTCCGGAAGCGCTTTCGGGATTTTTGCCCTGTTATGATTCAAGACCCCGAATAAAACTGTTTTTCTTTCTTTTGCAGAAATACCGGACAAAAAAGAGTTGTTTTTCAAGGTCTTGTAGCCCATCAAACCGTGATTTACTGTGATTTTATCGTTAAAGGATCCGTATTGAAAATATTGGGGGAATCTGCCGATATCGTGATAAAGTGCGGTTAATCTGGATAACTGGATATATCTTTCCGGGGCATCCAGGCAGGCGGTAAGATGCTTTGCCTCTTGGTAAACACGGAGGGAATGGTTTTTCTTTAAATCTATATTTTCTTGATCTTCGGGATTTTTTGAACAGAATTCATCAACAAAGGAACAAAACCTTATCAAATGGCTGCTGAAATCAATCATTCCGAATCAGTCTCTTTTTATCCTGGAATTCCTGTTCCGAAATTTCCCCCCTGGCAAGACGCTTCTGCAGGATTTCAAGGGCAGGCTCGATTTCTATGCCCTGCCTGTCAGAATTTTCATCCAGTTCTGGACTACGCATTTTCCCACCTGGACCGAACAACCATCGCAAAAGAAAAAGAATCAGGGCCAATACCAGACCTATAAAAGCGAATTTGCTTATCGCCACCAGCCATCCGCCGGTAAAACCGGGACCAAAAGGCCATTTGGACCAAGTTCCTCCATGTTGGCTATAGAACAAGAATTTTTCTAGCAAGCTAACATTCATTTGCATATCAATAAAACCGGTGTGTTTATTTTTTAAAACCCTAGCCTCCGGAAATTCCGGCTTATCCACTATAAATAGTTCCCATCCGGAAAAAGGACAATTTCCGGGTGAAAACTTCTAAATAGCTAAAGGTTGCTCAATACGTCTTTGACCAACTCGTTAACATCTTTGTCAGCCTGAAGTATATAGTGTGTTATTTCCAGATAAAAGTTTTCCCTTTGTATTATGCTTTTTCCTAGTTCCTCTTTTAAAGGGAGGTCGCTCAGTGAAGGGCGAGTATCGTCACTTTCTTGATCCTTTAGCCTGTTGTAAAGAAGTTCCGCGTCAGCTATCAAGTAAAAAACTATCCCGCTTTGTTTTATCAAATCCCTGTTCTCCGGGGCAAGAATTATTCCTCCACCTGTTGCAACTGTACAGTTGCTTTTGGAACATACTTCCTTTAGGACCTCATTTTCCAAATCCCTGAATTTTTCCCAGCCTTGCCCGGAAACTATATCAGATATGGATTTTCCGGTTTTTTGAGTAACAAGCTCATCCGTGTCAATATAATTATTGTTCAATTCCGCTGCTACCATGCTGGCCAAGGTGCTCTTGCCACTTCCTCTGGGTCCCACAAAAAAAATATTGCTCTTATCCGGGTCGAAATGTATTGGCTTGGATTGTTCATCGTGCTTGTGGACGGTAGTTAACTCCGGATCCTCGACTTCCTTTTTTCTCTTGATAAAATCTGGCATAGTTAGTCATCGCGGGATAATTTAATCCATGTTATTCTTAATACATAAATCTTTTGATAGGGCAATGCAGGATTCTAAATTCCCAATTAAGCCTTTGAGAGGTTGGATTTGTATTTTTAGAATCTGTCAATACTAACAAAATACCAACAAATTGTTTATCCATCAAAACCAGGGCTTGTCCCTTCGCTATTAGCCCCAGTTTTCATTCTTTTCTACCGATAGCTATTAGAAAAGTGAAATTAAGATAATTTTAAGGATGCCTATTTGTCAACAAAATATCCCAAGAATTTAATTTTATATTCTTTTTATGCTGTAGTTTAGAGTTTAAAAAGGGGGATGAAATTATGCAAGCAAGAAAGATGATCGAAGCGGTTGCTATGTGCTCTAGTGGGTGATCTTATATTCTGGCCACCCCCAGAAAAGCCGTGTGAATACTAATCACCAGAACGATAAACGCGGTGCGGGAAAATTCAGGTGAGCACCCGGGAAGGGAATAGTAGACTATTGCCCCGCGGACAGTTCGGCGGAGCAACTGTATATAATTCCTGGCATATTAGTCTTATAGGAAATTTTTTTGACAAACTAAATATAATCATATTGGATGGACTATTTGTAAGAGATTGCCATGGGAAAAGGCAAAGTATTGTTTGCCTCTCTTCCTTGACCGGTTTTGTAACCCATGCCTCTATATCTAATATTAATTGGTCCTTTATTCTGCTTGCTGCAGTATTTGCCTTTGCCGGGGGACAGGTGGGATCCAGGCTTATGTCCAAAAAGCTCCAGGGACGAACAGTTAGGTTGATCTTTGTAGCTGTTCTATTTTTCATGAGCGCACGACTTATGTACAAGGTCCTTATTTAGGTGTGGGTTATCCGTGGACATTGTATGTTTGATAACTGTATAGTGGTTTATATAAATCTGATTACAAAACAGGAAGGTGTCTTTTTGTGCCTTTTCGAGATACAGAGCGGAGTTCAATGAGGTAGAAATTCTGAAAACACTGATGTGAACAAGTCACAATGATTACTTCATGGCAAATTGAGTATTCTTTGATCCAAGTCAAAGAACATCTTGAAATTCTAGTTTATTGTTTGGAGGAAAATTCAATCAGTTATTCGCATTCCGCATTAACAGGTAATTCCGGAGTTGATTTATGAGACAAAATTACAGGATTTTTATACTTGCAGCAGTTGCAGTCTTGCTTTTGATTGGGGCTGTGTCCCTGGTGGCAGAGAAAAAGAAGGAATTGCAACAGGTACCTAAGTATGGAAACAAGCCTATGCCGGTGACTGCAATAAAGGCGCAAAAAGGAGATTTAAACAGGAAAAAGGATTACCTGGGTGTGGTTGAACCGGCCCGGGAAGCTGAAGTCTCCACCAAGGTCAGCGCAAAAGTGGAAGAAGTGCTCGTTGACGAAGGGGACAGGGTGGACTCAGGTGAACTCCTGATTGAACTGGATTTTGCAGAAATACGCCACAAGCTGGGATCGATGCAGTCCAAAATACAGGAAGCCAAGGCGAATTTGTCCGGGAACAGGGCCACGGTCAAATCCCTGGAGAGCTCCTACCAATATTGGAAGGCGGAGAAAGAGCGAAATCAAGATTTGCTGCAAAAAGGAGCGGTTGCCACCTCCGAGGCACAAAGGGTTGCGGACAGGGCGGCAGAAGTAAGGGGCAGATTGACTGCGGCAAAGGAAAAGAGCAAAGCTATCCAGGAGAGCATTTCCTCCCTGCGTAAACAAGTCCAGGAGATTCGGGCAAGACTGGAATACTACTCCATCAGTAGCCAATATAGCGGGACTGTCAGTGAGCGCTTGGTGGATCCCGGGGACATGGCCTCTCCTTCCAAACCACTGCTCAGGGTTGAAGACAGAAAAGCCTTGAAGATCTCCTTCGATATCCCCCAGGAGGATTTCCCGGAGGTAGACCAGGGCCAGGAAGTGGTTTTTTCCCTGCAGGGAAAGGAGAAAAGGGCCAAGCTGAGCCTGGTGTATCCCTCCCTGAATCCGGCCAGGATGAAAACGGCTGAAGTGTGGTTGCAGGAAAAGGAAAACAAGGGCTTGACCCCGGGGGCATATTTGCCTGTTTCCGTGATTGTGCAAGAATTTAAAAATATCACCCTGGTGCCCCGTTCTGCCCTGATTCCTTCTCCCCGGGATAAAAAGCACGTTTTCGCGGTGGAGGAGAATCGCCTGCAGGCCAGGGAAGTGAAGGTGCTCGGTACGAGCGGGGACAAGATAGCAGTTGAGGGTGTTCCTCCCGGAACACGGGTTGTCCAGAATACCTTCCTGGGCTGGAACCGGCTTTCCACAGGAGAGAAAGTGGAGGTGATCCAATGAATCCCTCCAGGGCCTCACTCAATCATCCCTATGCCGTAATAGCCTTGGTTCTTCTGGTAGTAGCCATGGGCATTATCGGATTTGTGCGTACACCGGTGGACCTGTTCCCCAATACCAATCCGCCGCAGGTGGTGGTGATAACCCAGCAACCCGGGGCAAGTGCGGGTGATATAGAGGACAAGATAACCGAGGTTATAGAGAAAGAGGTCAATACGGTCAGTGGAGTGGAAAACATCCGCAGCACCAGTCGGGACCAGGTGTCTTCAGTTACAGTGGAGTTCAAATACACCAAGGATCCCGGGCAGGCAATTGTGGATGTGCAAAACGCCATTGCCCGCATTCAATCCGATCTGCCCCAGAGGGCACAGTCTCCCAGCATATTTGAATTAAACGAATCCACGGCCCGGCCCCTGCTTACCCTGGCTCTCAGTCCGGGGGAGGAGAGTATAAAGAGCCTCCGGGATATCCGGCTTTTGGCCGAGAACCAGATCAAGGACAGGATCCTGAGGTTGGATGGGGTTGCGGATGTGGACGTCTTCGGGGGGAACAGGCCGGAAGTGGTGGTCGCGGTTTCCAGGGACAAACTGGCTGCCAACGATATTTCCCTGGGAGAAGTTGTCGGGGTGCTGGAAAAGCAGAACATATCAGTTCCTGCAGGGACCCTGTACAGCAGGGACAGCGAATACCTGATCCGCACCGCCGGGGAGTTCGAGAACCTTCAGGATATCAGGGAGTTGCCCCTGATCAGGAAGGGAGAAGGACAATTGCTCCTGTCCGACCTGGCAGAGGTTCGCCTGCAAAAACAGGAGCCCAGGTCCCTTTACCACGGCAATAAACAGGAATCCATTGCCCTGGGGATAATCAAGCCCCAGGATGGTCCCACAGTGGAGACCATCGAGCGGGTCAAGTCCTTTATCCCGGAACTAAAGGCACAGTATCCGAATATAAATTTTCAGATCACCCAGGACCAGCAGCCGCTCGTAGATATCAACATGCAGGGCATGGTGAGTTCGATTGTCCAGGCAGTGATATTAACAGTCCTGGTGATCTTTCTCTTCCTGGCTGATACCAGGGCAGCCCTGACCGCTGGCCTCAGTCTCCCCCTTTCCTTTTTGTTCACCCTGGCTATCCTCTGGTTTACTCCCTATACCCTGAACATGATCACCCTGACCGGCCTGATAGTGGCAACCGGACTTGTGGTGGACTCCTCTGTGGTGGTCCTGGAAAATATTTACCGCCATTTTCGCAGCAAGGATTCTCCCAGTGCACTGGAAGCCTCGAGTTCCGGGACCAGGCAAATCGCCCTTGCCAATACCGCTGGCACACTTACTACCGTGGCAGTGCTTTTGCCAATTATCTTTATCGGGGGCTATGCCCAGAGGACTATCGGGCGGCTCAGCCTGACCATTTCCACAACCTTGCTTGCCTCCTTGCTCATATCACTGACTTTGGTACCTCTACTTTGTTCCAAGCTTTTGTCAGAGAAA
>CAJXKR010000085.1 GCA_913055815.1 uncultured Desulfohalobiaceae bacterium
CCCCAGCAGTTCATAGTAGTCTTTTTTTGTCATAAGCTATTCCACCTCTATTCCAGCTTCTTTTATTGAAGATGCCAGTAGTACTTTTTTGTCAGCTATTTCCCTGAGTGCGGTTACTACTTCCTTGTTGGTTGTTTTGAGCAAGGGGGGATAACCTTCCCGGTACATCCTGACTCTCTTGATTGCCATTTGTACAATGATAAACCGGTTGTTCACCGATTGGAGCGCATCTTCAACAGTAATTCTTGCCATATATCTTTACCTGCCTTTTTATAGTATACTATAGTACAATTTAAATTAATTCGAATTTTCCGGAGAGATTGAATGAAGATCACCAGGCATGTAGCGGATTGCACTTATTTACCCTCATGCCCTCGGGCGCAACAAAGCATGGAAAATCTCGTCAACGAAACTTTCGTTGCGAGGGCAATCTAGACTACGAAGTGGCGAGAACCACATAAACACATCTAACCCGGAATTTGCTAACTATTCTCCAATCCAGGATGCCTTCATCCCTGGGATTTGGCTGGATTGGGAGCAGTTGCAGTAATCGGGCTATGTCTATTTGCCTAATGCCTTGGAACTTTGATAATTTAATCATGATTTTTTGTTTAGTCAATGCCTATTAAAGTTAAATTTTGCATATGATTTTCCTGAATATTGTTGCTTGACTGCCGGGACCGGAGTATGTAGTCGGTTATTTGGGTTGTAAGTCTTTAGTGTTAGCCGTTTTTTAGAGACTTGCTGACTTCCTTTTTATTTTTCTCAACCTGTATTTTTTGATCTGAGATTATTATATGAGCAAAATAAACAAGAATTTAAATTACGCACAGAAAAATTGTTTGTCCAAGGCCGGCAGGATGCTGTACAAGACTTCCATGCTCAGGCCGTATTCCAGGATAGGTGTTGCAGTTTCCGGAGGGATGGATAGTTTCGTGCTCTTGCAGATACTGCTTTTGCAAAAAAGGAAACTCCCCTTTCCGGTGGAGTTGATAGCACTGCATATTAATCCCGGATTTGAAAAAGACCATCACAAGGACCTTTTCAATTGGGTCCTGGACAGGGGGTTGGCTGCACATTTCGAGGTTTCTGATATGGGGCCGAGAGCGCACAGTCCTGAGAACAGGAAAAAATCCCCTTGTTTTTTTTGCACCCAGAAAAGGCGCAAGAGGTTGTTTGAATTGATCAAGAAGTACAAGCTCTCCCATATTGCGTTTGGGCACAACCAGGACGATCTGGTGCAGAACTTTTTTATGAATATGATGTATTCCGGCAGGATAGAGGGCATGTACCCCAAGGAGAGTTTTTTTCAAGGGGAGTTCGAATTGATCCGTCCCTTGTTGGGAGTTGAAAAGAGGGTTGTCCGCCGGGCGGCTGAACTCTGGGAGTTGCCTTTTCGCAAGAATCCCTGCCCTTCTGCTGAGGATACCAAGAGGACAGAAATAGATGATTGGCTGCAAGAGTTGAAGGGCAAGGATAAAAGGATCAGGAAGAATATCTACAGCGCCCTTTTGCGCTGGCAGATGGATCAGGAGAGTCCCGGGGATTAACATGAAAAAGTTTTCTCGCTACTTCGTAGTCGAGATTGCCAGAGTTTTAAGGTGTTAAGTAAGAAAAAGAACCAATAGCCCGTTTATTCTACAAGTTGAGAACCTTTTCTCGCAACGAAAGTTTTCGTTGTCGAGATTGCCCATGCTTCGTTGTGCACGTTAGGGCATGGGAGTTAATAAGAAAAAGTTTGAGGGTTTTAGGGTCTTAGGGTTTTAAGTGTAAGAATAGGAATTTTTTCTCGACTAGGAAGTAGTGAGCGAAATCTCGACTACGAAGTAGCGAGCGAAATCTCGACTACGAAGTAGCGAGCGAAATCTCGACTACGAAGTAGCGAGAAATAGTTCTTTTCTTAAACTTAAAACATAACCACATAAACACTTGAAACTGTTTCATAAGATTTTTAATCTGACCCGCCGGCCACTGCTACCGTTTTCATACCCCCTTGGTCCGGAATTTGCTTAAACTTTTGCATGGAACTGTTTCAACTGGACCCGGAAACCATATTCAGCTTTTTATTGACCCTGCTTCGAATAAGCCTGTTGGTTTTTCTGCTCCCCTTTTTCGGAGGCCAGGGCCTTCCCCGCCTGGTCAAGGCATCCTTGTGCCTGGTCCTGGCTTTGGGACTGTGGCCCCATTTATCCTTTTCCGGCACTCAACTCCCGGCAAATATTTGGGAACTAGCCACATTGGTGATGGGCGAAATGTTTTTGGGGCTGATTATGGGAATCCTCGTCCAGTGCGTGTTTGCAGCAGTGCAGACCGCAGGTCAGATAATGGGGTTTCAAATGGGATTTGCCATGATGAATGTCGTGGACCCCTTGAGCGGTGTGTCTGTGACCTTGACTTCCCAACTCTTGTATTTGCTCACCATCTTGTTGTTCTTGTCCCTGAACGGTCATCTGTATGTGTTACAGGCTCTCAGTCAAAGCTTTGAATTGGTCCCTCCTGGAAAATTGCTGCTCAACTCTTTTGTTCAGGAAGAAGTCCTGTCCTTTTCCAGTCAAATTTTTGTCTTGGCAATAAAAGTGGCCGCGCCGGTTATGGTGGCGGAATTTTTGGTAACCCTGGGCCTGGGTATTATAGCCAAGGTGGCTCCGCAAGTGAACGTGTTGTTCGTGGGATTTCCGGTGAAAATTGCAGTTGGGTTGGGAATGCTGGGAATCGTGTGCCAGCTTCTGGCGCTGATGTTAAAAGGGTTTATAAATGATTTTGACACCTTGATTCTAACTATCATGCAGAGTTGATGTTTTATGCCGCAGTCGGACCCCAGTCGTACAGAAAAGCCCACCGAGAAAAGGCAAAGAGAGGCCAGGGAGGAGGGCAATGTTCCCAAAAGCGAGGAGGTCTCCAAGGCAGCAACCCTGCTTTTCGGGGTGGTGGCGCTGTGGATCTTTATTGGTAAGATGGGGGAACATCTAAAAATTATCTTTGTAAAGATCTTTACCCAGGCACCCACCTTTACCTTGGACAAAAGCAGCTTGTACGGCTTGCTGGAATTTTGTCTGGACGAACTTATAATAATGCTTTTGCCAATGTTTGTGATCCTGATGATAGCCAGTTACTTATCCGTGCAACTGCAGGTGGGGATGCTGTTTACCACGGAAGTGTTCAAGCCGAAACTGGGGGAAAAGTTCAATATTATAAAAGGCATGAAACAGGCGTTTTTCAGTATGACCACCGTGGTAAATCTGTTCAAGAACATGTTCCAGATATTGATTATAGGCGGTGTGGCCTATTTTGTAATATACAAGAATATGCACACCTTCGGTCCCCTGTTCTACCAGAATACAATCGGCATTATCGGGGTGATACTGCAATACAGCTTCGAAATGTGTATCTATGTGATTATCTTGATGCTTATTATCGCCATAATCCATCTTATCTATACCAGGTGGGATTATGAAGAAAACCTGAAAATGACCAAGGACGAGGTCAAGGACGAACAGAAGCAGCAATACGGGAATCCGGAACTTAAGAAGGAACAGAGAAAGAAGATGCAGGAAGGCTCGCAGAGAAGGATGATGGAGGATGTCCCCAGGGCGGATGTCGTAGTCACCAATCCCACCCAATTGGCGGTAGCCCTGCGTTATGACCCGGTGGAAGCCCCGGCGCCGCTGGTATTGGCCAAGGGAGCCGGTCAAATTGCGGAAAAAATAAAACAAATCGCGCAGGAAAACGATATTCCGATCAAGGAAGACAAGGCGTTGGCACAGGCTTTGTATAAGAGTGTGGAAATAGGCGATGTTATACCGGAAGAACTGTATCAAAGTGTAGCTTCAATTCTGGCCCAATTGTACAAGTTTAGACAGCAAAGGCAATAGGTGGCAGAAGACAGAGGACAGAGGAAAGAGGACAGAGGACAGATAACAGATATCAGAAAAACCAGGAACAAGGAACATAAACACAGGTGTCAAATATATGGCTACCAATACCACATTCTTAAACATAGATTTCAAGAATTTGCTCAAGCAAGGGGATCTGGTCCTCGCCGGAGGGGTGATGCTGATCCTCTTTGTCATGATTATCCCGGTGCCGCCCTTTTTCCTGGACATGATGCTTACCCTGAGCATCTCCTTCAGCCTGGTGATATTGATAACAACCATGTTTATGGAGTCTCCGCTGGAGTTTTCCATCTTCCCTTCAGTAGTCATGATAGCGACCTTGTTAAGGCTCGGACTCAATGTGGCTACCACCAGGAGGATCCTGCTCCACGGTGATCAGGGTATAGATGCTGCGGGTAATGTTATCGAGGCCTTTGGTGCCTTTGTGGTGGGAGGGAACTATGTAATCGGGATAATCGTGTTCCTTATACTCTTTGCACTGAACAAAATGGTGATTGCCAACGGAATGCAGAGGATAGGCGAGGTAACCGCCAGATTCGTGCTGGATGCAATGCCGGGTAAACAAATGGCTATTGACGCAGACCTCAATGCAGGATTGATCAACGAAAGTCAAGCCAAGCAAAAAAGGGACGAGATTCAGCGTGAGGCGGATTTTTACGGGGCCATGGACGGTTCCGGGAAGTTCGTGGAAGGAGACGTTAATGCGAGTATCCTTATTACCGCGATCAACATATTGGGCGGATTTTTTATCGGGGTGTTCCAGCAGGGGATGGGTTGGGGGGAAGCAGCCCAGACCTATACCATACTTACAGTGGGAGATGGATTGGTCTCTATCATTCCCTCGTTGATAGTATCCTCCTCTGCAGGTCTGATTGTCTCCAGGGCAGCGGGTGAAGCCAAGTTGAGCGACGAGTTCCTGGGGCAGTTGACTTACTATCCCAGGGCGCTGCGGCTTGTCGCAGGCGTCCTTGTACTGTTCGGGATTATTCCTGGTATGCCAACATTGGCCTTCTTTCTTTTGGCTGCGGTTTTGGGTGGTATCTCCTATTTTGCGGCCACGCGCAGGGCAGAGGAGGCAGCGGAGGAGACAAGGTCAAGGGAGGAAAGTGAACAAGCGGCGGTGGAAGAAAGCCCGGAAGATGTAAGATCCCTGTTGCCCTTGGACCCGTTGGCCCTGGAAGTCGGATACGGGCTCATACCCCTTGTGGATGAGGAACAGGACGGGGACTTGTTGTCCAGGATCAGGTCCATAAGACGCCAATTGGCCATGGAAATGGGTGTGGTCATCCCCTCCATGCATGTGCGGGATAATCTGAATCTAAAGCCGGGGCAGTACTCGGTGCTTATAAAGGGCAACAAGGTTGCGGGTGCGGAAATAATGACTGACCATTTGCTGGCAATGGACCCGGGAGGTGCCAAGAAAAAAATCGAGGACGGGATAGAGACCAAGGAGCCGGCCTTTAATCTCCCAGCGATGTGGGTTCCCCAGTCCAAGAAGGAAGAAGCCATGATGGCCGGGTATACAGTGGTGGACCCTTCCACTGTCATAGCCACTCATCTTACCGAGGTCTTCAAGAGGAATCTGCAAGAGTTTCTGGGAAGACAGGAGACCCAGGATCTTTTGGACAACTTGTCCCAGAGGGCCCCGAAAGCGGTGGAAGAGTTGGTACCCAATATAATGCCCCTGGGGACAGTACAAAAAGTCTTGCAGAGCCTGGTTTCCGAAGGTGTTTCCATACGGGATCTGTTGACTATTGTTGAGACCCTGGCCGACTTTGGGCAGTATATCAGTGATGCGGAACAGCTGACCGAATTCGTAAGGCAAAAATTGAGCAGGACTATAGTACAGCCTTATTTGTCCAGTCAGAGTGCATTGCCGGTGATCAATTTGAGTCCGCAAATAGAACAGACCATCCAGAGCAATTTGAGGCAGAGCGACAGCGGGACCTATCTTGCCATGGAACCGGCACAGGCTCAAAAGCTTATTCAAGCGATAAACAGTACCTACGAAAACACCCAGGTAACAGACGGTCAGCCGGTTTTGCTCACTTCGCCGCAGATCAGGACTCATCTGGCTCAGCTGGTGCTTAGGTTTATCCCGCTATTGCCCGTGCTTTCCCAGGCAGAGATTCCGCCGGATATCAAGTTGGAGTCCATCAGCACTGTGAGGTTGAACAATGAAGGTTAAGACCTATAGGGGAAGGAGCGTCCAGGAAGTCTTGCAGCAGGTCAAGCTGGAGCTGGGAGAGGATGCGGTGATCTTGAATACGCACAACTACCAGGACGGGGGGAGAAACGTCTGCGAGGTGGTTGTGGCAGTGGAACCGGAAATAGGGGAGGGACAGGATGTTGCAGAGAATACGGGCGACACCGGAGGGCAGCAGTGGAGTTCCTTTCAGCAACAGCTATTGCAGTTCAAGGATCAGTTGTTCAGCCTTATAAGGCCCCAAATCGATATGGAAAGATTGTCCCCGCGTCAGCGTCAGCTGGTGAAATATTTGGAAAAAGAGGGAGTGGATCCGGAAGTGCTGGTCAAGCTCTGGGACAAGTTAAAGGACCGCCCGCAGGTTTCAGGAATTGGTGAGTTGTCCAGGATTGTTTCCCTCAAGCCGTGGGACTCGGATAAGTGGCAGGAAAAATGCCACGCTTTGGTGGGGCCTCACGGAGTGGGCAAGACCAGCACCCTGCTGCGCATGGCCATGAAATTCAAACAGGAAAATCCGGGGAAAAAAATCTGCTTGCTCAATGCAGATGCCCACCAGGGAAAAGGCAGGTTGTTCCTGAAGCACTACGCCGAGCTCTCTGACCTGGAGTACTGGGAAGTTGCGGGGCCTCAGGACTGGAGCTGGTTCAGTGAAAAATCAAGGGACTATGACAAGGTGTTTATAGATGTCCCGGGACTCGGCGGAAACAAGGATCTTTCCACCTGGTGGAGCGAGAATGGTGTTGATGTTTTATCCGATGTATGTATACATTTGGTAATGAGCCCATTGTATTCCAATATCCAACTGGACGCTTTTGTCAAGAAGTTCTTTTCAGTCAAGAGAGCGAGTGTGATCTGGACTAAATTGGATGAAGCGTGTAATTTTGGTTTGCTTATCAATACAAGTTTTTTTACCGGTCTGCCCATCTCCTTGATCACTTACGGGGCGGGCCTGAAAAACAGTATGTCTGCAGCCAGGGACAAAAAGATCTGGAAGTTGATTTTCAAGCACAGGTTGCCAGATTGATTCTCCCGGGTATCGCGAACCCAGTTTGTCCTTGAATCCTGAACGTAAAAACTTGGACCCGGAAACCGTGTTTGTCTGTTTGTTTGGATCGGGTGAGAAGCAAGAAAAGAAAAATCAAAAAAGATAGTGACAGTAAAGGTTGTTATGAGTTATAATTATCCTGTAGTATTTTCTGTTAGTTCTGGTAAAGGTGGTGTGGGAAAGACCAATATCTCGGTGAACTTGGCTTATTCATTGTCCAAAAAGGGGTACAACACGGTGCTGTTGGATGCAGACCTGGGATTGGGGAATGTGGATGTGCTTTTGGGTTTGGCCCCCAAGTACAATCTCTTTCATTTGTTCTTCAAGCAAATGGAATTGGACCAGATCCTTTTGGATACAAAGTATAATTTCCGGATATTACCCGCAGCATCAGGGGTGAGTGAGATGTTGACCCTGTCTTCCGGGCAGAAATTGGAACTGTTGGAAGCTATGGATGTGCTGGAAGATGAGGTGGATTTCTTCCTGGTGGATACCGGGGCAGGGATCAATGAAAATGTCTTGTATTTCAATATGGCTGTGCAAAACAGGATTATCGTGGTATCACCGGAACCCACCTCCCTGACTGATGCCTATGCCCTGATAAAGGTCTTGCATGTACAGCACGGGGTGGGCCATTTCAAGATCCTGGTGAATTTTGTTCAGGACAGCAAAGAGGCCAAGCAGGTATTCAGCAAGTTGTATACTGCCTGTGATTACTTTTTAAACGAGGTTTCCCTGGATTGGTTGGGATACATCCCGCAGGACGATGCGGTTCCCAGTGCAGTTATCGATCAGGTCCCTTTTTGCGAATCCGCTCCCGATAGTTTGGCAACAAAAAATATAAACAGTATTACAGAAAATATTGTCAGTTGGAATGGAGTTGAGCAGCTAGATGGAAACATCAAATTCTTTTGGAAAAAACTCTTGTTCCGGGGAGAATATTCTGGATAAGTTCAATTCCGGGCAGGTGAAGTGGTCAGAATTGGATGCAGGATCCAGGGATGCCCTGGTGCAAACATTTACCCAGAAGGTAAAGATTATTGCCTGGAGACTCAAGGCGAAACTCCCGGAACATGTGGATGTGAACGATCTTTACAGCGCCGGTTCCCTGGGACTTTTGGAAAGTCTGGGAAAGTTCGATCCCGGGATGGGAGTGAAGCTGGAAACCTATGTGGAAAACCGGATTCGCGGTGCGATGCTGGATGAACTCCGCAGGCAGGATTGGCTGTCCAGGGGAATGAGACACAATATCCGCCTTATTGAACAGGCGAAAGCAAGCTGTGAACAGGACAAGGGTGAACCTCCTTCTGAAGAGGACCTCCAAAAAGCTACCGGATTGAATCCCAAGGAGGTGGAACAGGCACTGGATGCCCTGGAAAAACAAGTATGGCTCAGTCTGGATTATATGGAGTCACATAATACACCCGCCTCCGGGGAGGAGGACCGGGAATTTGAGCCTTATTCAGCAACATTGCAAAACGAATTGGTGGATAAGATGAGTGAGTTTATCCAGGAACTGACCAGGCGTGAACAATTGGTCCTCTCTCTGTACTACGAACAGGAGTTGACCATGAAGGAGACTTCCCAGGTGTTGGAGATTACCGAAGGAAGGGTGTCCCAACTTCATAACCAGGCCCTGCAAAAGTTGCGTTCGCGCTTTAAACAGGAAACCGACTCCGAATCCTGATATTATCCGGCTCTTTGGGGATCTTGATTAAAAAATTTAATTTCCGGTCCCTTGGAATCGAAATTCCGGTAAAATCGACTCCAGCCCCCCATGGTAATTTTGTTCTAAATAAAATATTCTTTCTTCAGACCTCTGCCTTGGCCTAAATAAATGATAGTATAATTATCTGAATTTTAGGTTGATACCAAGGGCTTACGCCCTGGGCTAAAATAAGCAACCCCTTCGGGGTTAAAGATCATGAAAAGTATAGCTATTTGTTCTAACTGTTTGGACTAACGAAGTAGGTACTTCATTCAGCAATTGTCAGAAATAATAATTAATTTTAATGTCCAAAATTCGATTCAATTTTAAGCCTTTTAAAAAGAGATCTGTATATCCGGCTATACGCCGGAATAGAATTTTACTTTCCGAATCAATTATTCCTTCTTCCTCCAACTTTTTATCAATCTCCTTGTATTCTGTTACCACTATGGAAAATCCCTTGGCTAAAATGTGCCGTTTCAAATCCAAAAGGGATTCCAGCGCTCGGCGCATATAGGATTCAGCTGCTGCTACATTGCGGAAGTCACTGGTGAAAGTATTTAGATCCTGTAATGGAAGATGAGAGATGTTTCTTATCATTTGCCGAATCCAAGCTATTCTTTCTGTTACAACATTTGCTCGGATTGCATTATTGTGTGTCATCTGGCTCCTTCCTCCAGCACAGCATGCATCCGTTCTTTTTGGAATTGTAAAAGATCTCCGGCTTTTCGCATTATATACAACTCAAACCTGGCCTGGTCATCGGGATCTGATACGTAGAGTAGTTGCCCTTTTATTATTTCCAGAGCCAAAAAGACATCTGCTTCATTCAAAACTACAAGATCCACACTTCCTACAGCAAACAAATCTTCCAATTCAGCTGTCAAATTTACGCGATCGATAACTTTGAAATTTTTATCATGCGCTGTCCTGATAGCAATATCTGTATCCGAATTGGATAAAACATTTTCATTTGATTTACCTTGCACCATGGCTGCTATCTCATACTGTCTACTTCCAAAGGCATATATATCCAGTATCCCGTATTTTTCGGCCAAATTTTGCAACTGGTTTAAATACCCATGTTCTTGCATAGTATGTTTCCCATTATTGTAATTGCTTAATTGATAGAAGATAATAGCATTTTTGGCTTGAAAAGCAAACTGGATAGTCCTGGATTTTTCACTGACTCGGATATTTTTAGCTCGGATCTTGGGTTTGGCCCTGTTGGGAATTCTCCGCGTAAACATCCAGGAAGGTTTGCAGAAAGTTGACCACTTCTTCCTGGATGCAAATATCCGAGTAATTGAAGATGGACGCTCCGGGGTCCTTGTTTATGGCCACTATTAATTGGGAGCCGGACATGCCGGATATGTGCTGCATTGACCCGGAGATGCCGCAGGCCATGTATACTTCCGGACTAACCGTGTTCCCGGTCTCCCCTACCTGGTACTTGTAGTCCAGCCAGCCCATGTCGCATATGGGACGGGAACAGGCCATACTGCCCCTGGGAAACATGGAGGCGGTTTTTTTGATCAAATCCAGGTTCTCCTGCTCGCTTATCCCCCTGCCTGCGGAAACTACAACCTGGGCGTTTTTCAAGTCCTCGCTCTCCTCCAGGTCCTTTTCCATGCCCAGGGAACGGATGGATTCCGGTTTGCCTGTATAGGTATACTCTACAACTTCGCCTGCGTTCCGGGAAAGCGGGGGCTCTGCCTGGAAGCTGCCCGGCTGGATGAGCAGGAAGGCAGTTTCTTTTTCCGGTTCCAGTACTGCTTCGTATTTTCCGGCAAAGATGGGCCTGAGTAAACAGTTGTCTTGCTCACCCTGTTTAACGTCCGAGACCTGGGATATGCAGGTGGAGCCGAATTTATGGGCCAAAGCGGGAATATAATCCCGGTTCCGGGTGGTGTTGGCTGCAAGCAGAAAAGAAAATCCCTTTTGGTCCAGATAACTCTGCATGGCCTGTTTATAGGTTTGTGGATCGTATTCTCCGCTGCCCTGTATTTTGAGCCTGCTAACCGTCAGTCCGGTTGTCTCTGCCAGTTGCTCCGTGCAGTCATGGTTCAGGTGCGTAGGATAGACGATCTCTGCTTCATTGTCTGGCGCAAGTTTTCGGGCAAGGTCTACAAGTTCGAAAGTGACCGAATTTATCTCCTGGTCTGTTTCTGCCGCGAGTATGATTGTTTTGTATGTCATGGTTTATCTTTCCATATT
>CAJXKR010000086.1 GCA_913055815.1 uncultured Desulfohalobiaceae bacterium
GGCAATCTCGACTACGAAGTAGCGAGAAAACCCTAAAACTCTAAAACTGCCTGCAAAAGACTTTTTGCAGGCGCATCATATTTTTACTGCACCGAGGATTCGTGAAGGTTCTGTTTCAAAACTTCCAACAGTTCCTCTTGATCCACGGGTTTGCTGATATAGTCGTCCATTCCCGATTCCAGGAATTTTTCCCTGTCACCCCTCATGGCATAAGCAGTAAGGGCTATGATCGGTAACTGCCCGAATTTGTCACTTGACTCCCGGATCTTCCTGGTGGCTTCAAGTCCTTCCATGACCGGCATCTGAATATCCATAAGTATACAATCGAAATCTTTTTTATCCAGTTTTTCCAGGGCTTGTTTGCCGTTTTCAGCTATGCTCACGATGTAGCCGTGTTTTTCCAGGAATCTCCCGATATGCAGTTGGGTGGTTTCATCGTCGTCCACAAGCAGGATGTTCATGCCCTGGCTGTAGTGTTCCTCCTGTGGCTTGGGAAAAGCAAGACCATTTTCCCCGGATTTCGGTATCCGGAAGGGCAGGCTCGTGTATACTGTGGTTCCTTCGCCTGGTTGGCTGGATATGCAGGCATTGCCGTCCAACAGTTTTACCAGGCGCTTGACCAGGGGCAGGCCCAGTCCCGCGCCCTCAAAATTCCGGGAATAGGGAGAGAGTACATATTCCGCCTGGGTAAAGGTGTGGAATATTTGATCCAGCATATCCTGAGGAATACCCTTGCCGTTATCCTGAACTGTAAACAGGATGCGGCACTCGTCTTGTCCTGATACCTCCAGGGGGACAATCTCAATATCTACTTTGCCGTTCTGGGTATATTTGCAGGCGTTGCCCACCAGGTTGAACAGGATCTGAGTCAGTCTGGTGCTGTCGCCCAGGAGTTCTTGAGGTGTTTCTTGGTCCATGTGTATATTGAGCAGGTCTTGGTTTTCTTGAGCAGTATGGGAAAAGATGTCCTGAATGGATTGGATGATATCCTTTAACAGGAAACGTTCCTGTTTTATATCTATTTTGCCGGCTTCGATCTTGGAGAGGTCCAAAATATCGCTCAAGAGTCTGGTCAGCCTGTTTGAGGAATTGATTGCAGATTGGAGGTAATCCTGTTGCTCCCTGTCAAGGTCCGTCATTTCCATTAGTTGGAGCATGCCCAGAATACCGTTCAAGGGAGTCCGGATTTCGTGGCTCATGTTGGCCAAGAATTCCGATTTTGCCTTGTTCGCGTTCTCTGCCTGATCTTTGGCAGCAATCAGTGCTTCTTCCGCTTGTTTGCGTTCGGTGATGTCCTCGATAATACCTACGCCACCCGTGGTAATCTGATAGTCGTTGACCAGTGGTGCGAAAATGATCCTTACAGGAGTAATTTTGTTGCTGGTCACAGAATGATAAAAATCCTCGTAATATCCGAAATTGCCCTGGAGGGAGTCTTTTACCGCGTTTACCAGATCTTTGTCCGGCAGATCGAGCATGTTCAAGCCGATTAGTTTGTCCGCGGAGGAGCCGACAATGTTGACGAATGCCTTGTTGCAGGCAGTAATCATCCCGTTCTGGTCAAAATGCAGTACACCCAGCGGGGAGTTCTCGAATATCAAGCGGTACTTTTTTTCGCTCTCTTTCAGCGCCTCTTCCGCATGTTTGCGCTCCATAATCTCCCAGGTCACGTCTGCCAAATAGCTTATTATTTCCTGGTCCCTCTGGGTATAATCAGTGGGTTTGTTGCCAACTCCCAGGATGGCGACCACCTTGTTTTCCCGAAAGATTGGGACTACCAGCTCCCGGAGCACATCCACGTGTCCCGGGGGCAATCCTTTTTTGTCTTGCAGTGACTTGTAATCGTTGTGAATCACCGGTTTCCCTTCTCCTACGCAATCCGTCCAGACCCCGGCCTGTTCAATGGGGTAGTGCGTGTCTTGCCCCTGGGCGTTGCAGAACTCCTGCAAGGTACGTGTGGACCATTGCTGCAGGATGATGTTGTCTTGATCACTGTCCACAAAGTGGTAAAAGCCGATGGGACTGTCCACGAGTTCTCCTGCTTCGTCCAGTGATTTGGTCAATAGCTCCTTCAAGGAATGCGAGCCTGCGAATTCGATAAGTTGCAGCCTTATCCGGGTCAGGCGGTCGAGTATGTATTGCCGGGTGACATCCCGGAAGACCAGCACCACCCCGATAATGCTGCCAGCACTGTCTTGTATGGGGGAGCCGGAATCCGCGATTTGATGTTCCACCCCGTTTTTGGCAATCAGGGTGGTATGATTGCCCAGCCCCTGTGTCTCTCCTGTTTCCAGAACTTTGCTAACCGGGTCTTCACAAGGCTCTCTGGAATCTGTATTCACGATATTGAACACTTCCGGCAGAAGTCTGGCCCGGGCTTCTTCCAGACTCCAGCCGGTCAGGTTTTCTGCCACAGGGTTCATCCGGTCTATATACCCGTGAACGTCAGTGGATATGACAGCATCGCCGATGGATTGCAGGGTTTGATTCAGGTTTTCTTGGTTTTCTTGTAGTTGAGCAGTTTTTTTCCTTACTGTTCTTCTTAGATAGTAATTCAAGGCCAAAGCACCCAGCAAAAGCAAGGAAATCCCTATTAACAGCCAGTTTAGCCAGAATGGGAAATAATCTGCGGGCTTGGTCTTGTATAGATGTTCCTGCAGGGCTGTGTGGTAGACCGAGTCTTTATCCTGCTTGAATCGTCTCAAGTATCCGTCTATGGTCTGCAGGAGTTCCTTGTTTCCCTGAGGGGCTGCGAAAAGAAATTCCTTGTGGTTGTACATTAACGGGGTCTTCTCGATATTGTATTTGCCTTCTGCTTGCAGCCCGGTGACTCGTTCGGCAGAACAGGCATTTGCTTTACCTTTTGCCACAAGTTCAAATACTTGCGCATAATTGTCCACCTGGATAAAATCTGCCTTTACATTGAATTCCTGCAAATACTTTTGAAGTTTTGGATAGAAATAACCCTTCCTGACAACTGCTATACTCTTGCCTTCCAAATCCATGAAGCTTTCTATTTCTTCCCCCGGTGCGGCATAAAGCTGTCCCCAGGTAGGGAGGACAGATACGGAATTGAACTCCAATCTCTTTTCCCTTTCCTCAGATTTCAATATGGCAGTCAAGAGGTCTATTTCCCCTTTCTCCAGCTTGTCCAGGCTTTCCGGCCAGGTCCCTCGCTCAAAGGAGATTTCCCAGTTTTCCCTGTTGGCAATCTCTTGCAATAGGTCAACGTATACTCCCTGGGGCTGGCCCTTACTGTCCTGGTATACAAGTGGGGCAAAATTGTAAGTCCCGACTTCTACTGATTTGTCTGCTTGTGCTACCGATGGGGCACAGTATGGAAAAAGCAGGATCCAAACAGTGATAAAACAAGAGATTCCTAGAAGACCGGGTTCTGTAAAAGGCCGGGAAAAGGGGGGTGAAGCCATGAAAATCTGCCTTTTTGCAACTAGACGGCGGTTAGGTAAAAAATCGGATTCTGCCAGGCTGCGGATAGGAGCAGCGATGATATAGCTATGATTCTGATTGAAGATAATTGGGATTATAGCAAATCTATAAATTCTTTGTAAATGTTTTTTAATATCAAAGATGTAAAGATTACGTGGTTATGTAAGAATAGGTGTTGAAAGTCCATAATTCAAGATTTAGAGATGATTCTCGCTACTTCGTGGTCGAGATTGCCCATGCTTTGTTTGGGCGTTCGGGCACGCGGATTAATGTGAGAACACTTGTATATAAGTTATTCGGTGAATCCCGGAGGAAGCTCCTTTTTCCGGGTGCCGGCATCCTGCCCCTTGTCCGGTTCGGGATTTTCTTGTGCATCCCGGTCTTCTTCCCCGATTCGCAGTTTCAATTGCTTGGCCCTTTGCCTGTAGGAACCCGAGGCAAGCCGTACCTCTCCCATGGGGCTCACCCGGATTGCAGCCTTAGCCCGGACCGGACAGGCGTGTTCACAATATCCGCATCCCAGGCACTTGTCCTCGGAAACAAAAGGAACTGCTACTTGGTTTCCCTCTATCCTCCTTAGGTCTACTGCCCCGTAGGGACAGGCCTCGTCGCATATCAAACAGGGCTCGTCGAATTCCCAGGCCAGACACTTGTGTCTGTACAATACTGCTGTTCCCATTTTTGCGTGTTTCTTTTCTGCCAAGGGGATATCCCGTATGGCGTCTGTAGGGCAAATCTGTCCACAGGCATTGCAATGGGTCTCGCAGGGTCCTCTCCTGGTGTTGGCAACAGGAGTAAACATACCAGATATGCCGTTTTGAAGCAAAATCGGCTGGAGCATGTTTGTGGGACAAACCTGGAAACACAAGCCGCACCTGGTGCACTGGTTCTTGAAATCGAGTTCCGGGAGGGCTCCCGGGGGCCGGACTAGCACAGAGGGGGTGATCTGCCCTTTTTCCTCCAACGGCCAGTATTCGTTAAGTCCCCTTTTTCCGGCAAATACCACGATTACGCCCGCCAGGGCCACCTGCAGGGTCTGCCTTCTCCGGGGCAGAAATGTATCCGCTTCATTGGAGGCCTCGGGAAGTGAAAAGTCTATTGCCTGTTTGGGACAGATCCGGGAACATTTCCTGCAGGCAATACATTCGGAATGAGAAGTCTGTCTGGGTTCCAGGGAAATAGCCTGCATGGGGCAACCGGAGGTGCAAATCCCGCAGTCTATGCACTCTTCTGACACCCTTCTTCGCAGAAGAGGCCTTTTGCCCAGCAGGGAAAATATGGCCCCGGAAGGACAGAGGTATCTGCACCAAAATCGCGGAGCAAGGCTGTTTAGCCCCAGTATCAGGGTGAAGAACACAGAAAAGAACAACAGGCCGTTGTATTGATAATCCCTGCTTACAAATGACAGGATGGGGGCGTCTTTCAGCCCTGGAATGATGGTGTCCACCATCGGAAAGAGCAAAAAGTTGAGCAGTGGAAGTACGATTATGGCGTACATACGTCCGGCCAGGGAAAGGGGAGAGCCCCAGTGAAACAGGTTCAGCCCCAGGAGTGCGGCAACAAGGAGCAGGAGCAGAAACAGGTACTTGACCTTGCGCAGTCCGGGAAAATCCGCTGAGACTGATGTTTTGTGGTCCTTGTTGAACAAGGGCTGGGTAAGATCCAGTGTGGTACCCAGGGGACAGATGTAGCCGCAAAAAAAACGCCCGATAAGCAGAGTGAAAAACACTATCAACAAAATGGCAGCTATTCCTGGCATGAGGGTGCCGGTGGAAAACAATACCCCCAGAAAGAGCAGCGGGTCCATTTGGAAGAAGGCGTTTAACGGAATGGCCCGGGGGAGCGGAAACGCAGTTAATAATAGCAGCACAAGGAATACTGCGAGCATTAGCAGCTGGATACTGCGTTGAAAGCTAATCATGCCCCTGCCTTTGAATCTTTAAAATTTGTTTTTCGCACTATTGCAGTGTGATGGCTTTTTCCGGACAGAGTTCCTGGCAGCAGAAGCAGGTGATGCATAGTTCGGAATCCGCAACCGGAATGTCATCTTCCCCCATGTCTAGAGCACCCACCGGACAATGTTCAATGCAATTCTCACAAGAGGTGCACAGGTCTGCATCCACTTTTGGGACAAGTAGGGTTTTGTTTCCGATAAGTTCCTGGATTGCAGAATTGTTGATGTTTGCCTCTCCTCCCAGGGGAGGGATGTGGTAATCGGTAAAGGTTTTTATTTCCCCTATGCATTTGATGCTTTGGGGATCGTAGTCTCCCAGTCCTTCTTGCTTTGCCTTTTGCAAAAATCTCAGTTTCCCTGGATCCAGTCCCATCATGGAGGAGACCACGCTGTCCATTGCAACTGCGTTGTCAGAGGCCAGTACCTGACCTATATCCCTCAGTTCCGTGGAGGCCGGCCCATTTCCCTCCATGCCCACAACCGCGTCCATTATGATCAAATCCGGGATGCGCAGTCGAAAAACATCCACCAAAAGCTCGTGAAAGCGTTGCGGACTGCCTGCTGCCTTGTGCAGGTGGGCCTTGATGGCTCCGGGCAGTATCCCGTAGCTGTTCTTGATTGCCCCTGTTATTACGGTCAGCCCGTGGGTCTTGAACTTGGGCAGGCTTATGAAGAAGTCCGCATCCAGGACGTCCTCTGATACGCTGACAGTAGGCATGTAATCCGGGTTAAACCCAACCTTGCGCGAGGATGTGCCCATGTTCCTGTAACAGGATTTTGCAGCCTTCATTAGTCCGGATTTTTCAAAGGACTTTTCGTTGTCCCCGTAATCAATCATCCCGGGATTGTCTCCCACTACTATTTCTCCGGCTCCCAAGGAATCAACTTTTTCCACCACTGCTTCAAGCAGGGCGGGGTGTGTGGTGATGCCTTCTTCCGGTTTCGCGGTCCGGAGTACATTGGGCTTGATCAGGACCTTTTTCCCGGACAGATCCGCAGGGAACAGTTCAAAGGCCCGGTCAACGGATTTACGGATATTGTCATAGGATGCAGGTTCGATCATGACTCTGCTCATAAAGAAAGCCTCCGGGTTGTTTTGCCTTGGTATAGAAAAAGTTGTAAGTTGTCTCGCTACTTCGTAGTCGAAATACCCATATTTCGTAGTGGCAGCTAGGACATGGGAGTTAATAAAAAAGCATTGTTGTAGTGTTACTGATTAGAATAGATTATTATACAGTACGTTAAATTTTTTTTCAAGACTACTTGATTGATAGCTGGGATTTCATGTTTTGACCTTCTTGACATTCAAGTTCTCGATATCCATTCTGCCCAGCCCGCGCTTATGTGCGATCTTGATATGTTTTACCTGCCCGGGGCTGACTGAATAGCCTCCCCATTTGATCGTGGACACTGCCTGGGAGTCTGCCGCTACCATGTCAGTGGATGCAATTATCTGATTAGGTTCAACCACTTTCCCTGGCCCCGAGGGTCCGTTCTCGGTAAGTGCCCTGCTGGCATCGATAACAGTCAGATCCGCATTCAAGAGTGTGCACAAGTCCACTATGGATTCGTGCAGATCGTAGGGGCTGTGCAGTTCGGACCTGTTTTGAATCAGTCCCAGCATCCCCTTCATGGATAGGCTGACCCCGGTAGCAGCGTGGTGCTTGGCCACGGGCACAGCAATCAAGACGTCCGCATCCAAAACTTCCTTCATCACTCTTCTGGAGTTGATCTGTTTCCCCTGGGGCAGTGAGACTTCTTGGAATTTGTCCGAGGACTTCCTTACCCGGACCGAGCACTGGTTGTTGTCCTTGGTGGCGTCCGCAATACCGGATTTTTCTATGCACATCTCCATGGAGCGCAGGGGATTGTCCAGGACCGAGATTTCCGATGCCCCGGCTTCTCTGCACATACCCGCGATGGTGCTGACAACTTCGGGATGGGTGTTGGTGGCATTTTCCGGGGGATGATCAAAGCTCATGTTGGGCTTGATAACGACTTTCTGCCCGGAGGAGACAAACCTGGATATATCGCCCAACTCTCCCACTGCTGCCCTGGTAGCAGGTGCGGGATCTCCCTGGGCCACTGCTATATCCGGATATTCGGAGGCGAATACGTTTTTGTAGGGGTAGAGGGTGATGCCGGCACAGGTGAGAAGGGCGCCTTTTAGCTGCCATTTCAGGAACTTGCGCCGGTCGAATCTGCCGGAAAATATGCTTTGCATAAATATTCTCCTTTATGGTTGTGGTCGAACTCTTTAGTTGACTATCAAGTTTGTATAAAATTGATCAGGATCCTATAGGGTTGATCCTGGTCCTGCCGAATTATTCTTCCTTGCAGGGACATGGTATTAGTCCCGTCCTGCACAGGCATTTGGAATTCCCGGGTTTCGAAGTTCTCCCCCTTGTTAAGGGCATTCTCCAGCTGTTCCTGGAGATCAGTATTTCGCAAAGCTCCTCCAGCCAAGTCGAGTGCATTCACATCCCGGATTTCTCCCTGGGTTAGGTTCATCAGGGAGTTGAAAGCCCTGTTGGCAATAACCAAGTTGTGTTTTTCATCCAAAACCGCCAGCGGAGTTGGATTCATGTCAAAGACATTGTGTACCAGCATCCAGGCCTGTTGCAGTTCCAGGTTAAGCTTCTTCAATTCCTCCTGTCCCTTTTTCTGGCTGTCCACATTCCGGAATGTCAAAACAGCTCCCTGTATCCGGTTGTCCATGGTGCGGTAGGGCATAATGCGCATGGTGTACCAGGTTCCATCCAGGGTCCGCACATCCTTTTCCACAGGGGAAAGATTGTTCAACACCTGCCTGAGATCCTGGATCATTCCTTCGTATTCCAGTTTTGCCGCTTGATGCTCCAAAGGCCTTCCCACATCGGAGTCGATCAGATTGATGATCTGGGTGGCTTCCTGGGAAAATCGTTTTATCCGCAATTCGTTGTCCACGAAAACCGTGGCGATTTCGGTATTGTTGAGCAGGTTGTTGATATCGTCCCGGGCCGCTGACAATTCCTCCACCTTGCTCTGCAACTCCGCATTCACGGTTTGCAGTTCCTCGTTCAGGGACTGCAGTTCTTCCTTGGATGATTCCAGTTCCTCGTTGGTGGATTGCAGCTCTTCGTTCGAGGACTGCAATTCCTCGTTGGTGGATTTGAGCTCTTCGTTGGAGGATTCCAGTTCCTCCACAATGGTCTGGTGGTTCTCTCTAGTGCTCTGTAGTTCCAGTTCCAGTTCCCTTATGCGCTCCTTGTATTGACTGACAGCATCTTCCTGGGTGTCAGGCACAACATTTGGGTCGGATTTGTCTTGCAATTCCTTCACCCCGTATTCTTTCGGGATATCCTCGAAGGCCACCAGCAGTCTTCCGGACAGTGCCTTTGGTGATTCCAGGGGAGTGACATACAGGTTGATCAAATGCTCGTTACTATCCAACTTGATCCTTATTCTCTCGTGGACTACATTTTGCTTCGAGGACAGGGCCTTGCGCATGGCTGAGGATAGTTCTAAACGCAAACCTTCTCTGGCCATGTCCAGGATGTTCTGTGTAGGAGTGCCACTGGCTGGTTCCAGGTATTTTCCGGTTTTTCCCTGAATATGAAGAATGGTCCCATTGCTGTCTATTAAAACGGCAGATGGCGAAAATCTTTCCACAAGCGCCTGGTGGGTCAGGGATTCAAGGTCTTCCTTTGTATCCGGAGTTGCTTCCTTCTTATTTGACGTAGTGGAAAAGTCCGAAGGTGTGCCGGTGGGAAACTTGACCAGTGGCCGCATGGACTGCGGTATTTCCCTGCGTTTGTATATCTTCCATGTACCATCCAGTGTCTCGAATAGATTGGTATGCCCCCCGATGGTTTCGGAGGAGCCCAACACTAGGATTCCGCTCGGAATCAGGGTGTAGTGGAACAGGGGAAGCAATTTTTTTTGGGCCTCGGAGTTGAGGTAGATAAGGAGATTGCGGCATAGCAGCAAATGCAAGCGTGAAAATGGGGGGTCCTTGAGCACGTCCTGTACCGAGAAGACTACGCAATCCCGGATCTCCTTGCGGATGCGGTAGGCATCCCCTTCTTGGTGAAAGAATCTGTTCAGGCGCTCTTGGCTTACATTGGCCCTGATGCTGGAGGGGTAGACACCTTCCCTTGCCTTTTCGATGCCGTTTTTGTCTATGTCAGTGCCGAAAAGTTGCAGGTTTATCCGTTTGGGCAGGCTTTCCAGATATTCCGTGAGCACCATGGCCAGGGAGTAGACTTCCTCTCCGGTTGAACAGCCCGGTATCCAGGCCCGGAATACTGAACCTTCTTCCATTTGGTCCAGAATTTGAGGCAGTATTTCCTTTTTGAGGGCCTCAAAGGACTCGGGTTCCCGGAAAAAGTTGGTTACCCCGATCAAGAGCTCCCTGAACAAGGCGTTTAGTTCCTGGGGATTTTCCCGCAGGAAACGCACGTAGACATCGTAGTCCTGGATCTGGTTCAGTACCATCCTGCGGTTGATTCGCCGCAAAAGGGTGTTCATCTTGTAGGCAGAGAAGTCGTGACCGATCTGGACCCGGAAAAGGGCGAATATCTTTTGCATCCAGTCCTGTTGCTCCTGGGGGGTCTCTTTTTCTTTGTCCGGCAGGGACTGGAAGTGGAAGTAGTGCACCAGTTTTGCAGGCATTTCCTCGGGATCGAGAATCATGTCTGCCAGTCCCGTGTTTATGGCACTTTTAGGCATGCCGTCGTACTTGGCCCTGTGTTCGGACTGCACCAGAACCACTCCTTCGGAGGCTTTTATTTCCTTTAAACCGATGGTGCCGTCAGATCCGGTACCGGATAGTACTATGGCGGCTGAAAGTTTGCCCTGATCGGCAGCCAGGGAACTGAAAAAAAAGTCTATGGGCAGGGAAATAGTTTTGTCCACAGGGTCCAAAAGCTGGATAGTGCCGTGGTATATGCTTATTTCCTTGTCTGAAGGCACCACGTAGACATGCTCGGGTTGAATGGGTTCACCGTCCTTGGCTTGTTCAACAGGGAGAGTTGTTGTCTTTTGCAGAAGTTCCGGAAGTATACTGGGCTGATTGGGAGATTGATGTATTTGTACGATATAGGCCATGTTGCTTTTTTCCGCAACATTGGAGAAAAACTCCTTCATTGCCTCCAGTCCCCCGGCTGAGGCACCCAGGGCCACAATGGGGAATTTTTTCTCTTTACTTCCGCCGTGCTCAAAAGACTGCAGGTCTTCCTCCTGGGATTCGGCTTCCGGAGGTGCTACTTGATTGTTTTTTTCATTTTCCATTTTGTACCTCTAGATTGTAAAAAGACTTGTGCTTGCAATCAAAGGACAAGTCAGTCCGGATACACAAGATTACTCCTTAACACTACTGCGAATTTTTTATATTAAGCTTATGACATAACTTGGATCTGTTTAAGCCGCAGCCGGGATGTCCACTGTGCGACTTGATTGGCTTGCAAAGCCAAGCACTTGGAGCAAAAGTGGTCCACACGGCAAGGCTTGAAGTTTTGCTATAGTGTTAACTGATTACAAACAACAATATTTCCCCTGATAAAATTGTAAAAGCTAGCTTTGCAGTTTGCAATGATTTATTTGGAGTGTTCACGGCTTTTTTGTTCTAGAATTCAATTAGCTGTTTGTATTTGAATTTTTTCTTGTTGCAGGAATAAAATTCGGG
>CAJXKR010000087.1 GCA_913055815.1 uncultured Desulfohalobiaceae bacterium
CCCAGCCCCAACTTGCCATCCGGTTTATGACCGTATCTTCGGACAGGGAGTTGAACAGGGCCATACTTTACGGAGGAATCTTTATATTGTTGATGACCGGAGTGGCTTTTATAGTGGGATCCCTCTCCAATGCAGTATTTTATCAGCTCTTTGACAAGATATCCATTCAAATGGCCAAGGGTAATATAGACAAGATAATCCCTGTATATATAGAAAAGGTCATGCCCTCCTGGTTTGCCGCACTGTTCCTTTTGGCCATGTTTGCAGCAGCCATGTCCACCCTTTCTTCGCAGTATCACACCGGAGGAACTTCCCTGGGCAGGGATTTCTTTGAACAAGCCCTGCGCACTTCCAGAAAGGGTTCCATAACCATCACCAGGGTAGGTGTATGTGCTGCAATACTGGCTACACTTATCTGGTCCTGGTCCCTTCCCCCTTCCATAATAGCCCGGGCCACTGCGTTTTTCTTCGGACTCTGCGCCGCCTCTTTTTTGCCCATGTATCTCTTCGGGCTTTACTGGAGGGGCATGACCAAGGCAGCTGCAATCAGTTCCATGTTGGGAGGATTTTTGACTTCCATGTTCTGGCTGGTGTTCATGCACAAAAAAGAGGCAGCAGCCCTGGGGATATGCAAGACCCTTTTTGGGACCGCGGCTTTAACTGCCGGGGCTCCCAAAGGGAGTTGGGCCTGGCTGTTGCAATGGGTGGATCCCAATGTAGTGGCATTGCCGATTGCACTTGTCCTGGCGGTTTTGGTAAGCTTGTTCACCCAGAAATACACCAGGGAACACCTGGATTATTGTTGGAGTAATTTTTGAGAGCCAAAAAAATCCTGATGTCTTAGGAATAAAGCTGATTTGCCTTTGGAGTTATCCCATTTTTTTGCCGATTTCTTTGCCGTAATTTATTGCCTCCTGTTGCTGATTCCCCAGTAAAGGGGGCCTTAATTTCAGGCAAGTTTCTAGTGTGTTCATTTTATGCAGACTCTGCATTACAACAAGGATTTCATCTGGTGCCTCCTCGCTCCATTCTAAAGAGGCAAATGCACCTCCGACTTTATCCTGTAAATCCGCCTGTTTCAAGTTGTGCAATAAAGTCTTCATCTCCGGAAGTAGGTCTTCTTTGTATACCGAGGAACCCAGGACTACTGCATCATGGTCCTCAATTTCCTTGATATCCCGTATATTGTCAATGTTGCTCGTTTTTGCCTCATGTCCGGTTTCCCTAATGCCTTGAGCGATACTCACTGCAATGGATTTGGTTTCTCCGGTGGTGGAAGCGTAGATAACAATGGCTTTGGACATATGATTCTCCCACAGTAACTGTTCACAGGGGGCACAGTATTTTTTTGTTGTAAGGGTTTTGCAGCCACAAAGGCTCAGTTTCAACAGACAGCGTTGTTGCCAGCGGCAAACTGTTCACTGAACATCTTTATGTTTTGCATGCTTTCCCTCCAGCCGGGAAAGTCCTGGGTACTCCGCAGGGCGGCCAAGCTCATATTTTGCAGTCTTTCCCGGTCCGAATAGAGCAACTCCAGGTAGTACTGCAGTTCGCCCCGCCTGTCCGGATCTACAAGAAAACCATTTTGGCCGTGAGTGACGATTTCTCGGGCCGCCCCTTTCGAACTTCCCAGAACAGGCAGGCCGTGGGACATACCTTCCAGGAAGGCAATACCGAAGCCTTCACAGGAGAAGGGCAAACACAAAACATCCTGTTTGCGCAGTTCGCATTGCAGGTCTTGTATCTCCAGTTGCCCGAGCAGGTTGACTTTTTCAGCAAGATTGCTCTGATCTATCATATTTAAAATAGTGCGGGAATACCTTTTGTCAACATCCAGGTCCCCTGCCACGGTTAATCTCCATATATCTTCTCTGGTATGTTTTAATACTTGCAGCAATTTGTCCAGCCCTTTACCAGGGACAACGTTTCCCAGGAAAAAAAGCTTGAGGGGGCCAAGGTGGCTGCATCTTTCAACTATCTCCTTTTCACCCAGGAATCCCAACCTGTCCTTGCCGGGATTGGCAACCAAAGTCGGTTTGTTGATATTCAGCCTTTTCCGGATTCCCTGCTTTGTGGTATTGCTGTTGCAAACCAGGCCGTTTACTGACCTGAAAAAAAGCTTCTCCATACCTTGCCAGTATAGCCGCCGAGTTTTTGTTTCCTGCCTCAAAAAGATCAGTTGATGGACCAGGGCTAGCTTGGGTACGGGATAAATCCTTGAAAGCAGCCTGTTGAATCCAGGGAGCGAGAGCAGGCACAATGCATCCTGCAAGAGTATATGCGGACGGAAATTGCAAATAGTTTTGACTAAGCCGGGTGAGATGTTGTGTCCGGCCTTTAGTAGCAAGTTGCTGCATTTCAGCGAAATTAAGCCTACTTCGTGCCCGTTTTCCTGCAGGCATCTAACCAGGTGGCTGTCGTATATGTAGCCGCCGGTGCAGGTTTGCAATGATCCGTAAACAATGAAACCTATTCTCATGGGGTTGTTAACAGTTGATGCTTGTTGATTCACTTGTATATCCCCAATCACGGTTTCGGTTAGCCATCAAGCATTAACCAATAACCGACATCCGGCCCGGGCCTGGTCGTCCTCCCATACAGTGACGGAAATAGCTTCCGGATTTTCCGCTTCCAGGTCCCTGGACAGGTTTTGGGCAACAAATCCGGCAAGATGTTCTATACTGGGATTCAAACCCTGTAAATCCGGGATGTCGTTCAAGACAGCACCTTGGAGTTTTGCCGTGATGTTGTCCAGGACTTGTTCCACCAAAGTGATATCGGCAACAAAACCGTAATTGTTCAGGCTTTCCCTTTCCAGGACCGCATCCAGAGTATAGGAGTGGGAATGTAAATGGTTTTCCTCTCCAAAATCCCCTCCGATTAAGAAATGCTTGGCTGTAAAGTCTCGTTTCAATCCCAGGGTATACATTTTGTTATTCTCCTTGTGGATCTGTGAATTGCCAGTGGAGTCCCTAATCCTGGTACCGCAATATTACCTGCAGTGCCTGTTCCGGAGAGCGGTCCAGCAAGTCGTAAGCACTTGCGGCATCATCGATGTCGAATTCGTGGGTGATGAGCCATTCAGGACCGATTTGTGCAAGCTTTTGAAAAGCGAGGTCCATCCTTCTCTGTTTTGTCCAGCGGCCGCTAAGCCCGGGAGATATGGTACTTACCTGGCTGCTGATCAGTTGGATCCTGTTGCGGTGAAAATTACCCCCCAGGTTTATCTGGGATCTTTTGTCCCCGTACCAGGAGCCCACGACAATCCTACCGCTGAAACCGGTCCATTGCAAAGCATGATTTAGTCCCTCCGGGTCCCCGGTCAGTTCCACGACAAAGTCCGCCCCTTGGGTCCCATAGTTTGATTGCAGCCTTTGCTCCAATGCTTGCTCTGTGCCCGACTCCCCGGGGTCTAGACAGATACTGCAACCTGCGGAATAGGACCATCTGCAGCGAAGGGGATACTTGTCCAGACAGATCAAGTCTTGCAACGGGAATCCGGATAAAAGATAGGCAGTAAGGATTCCGACAATGCCCTGTCCCAGAACAAGGGCTTTCTCCCCCAGGCAGGGTTGTGCATCCTGCACCAGGTTTACAGCGGTTTCCATCGCAGGCAAAAGCACTGCTTCCCTGTCGCTGATCCCTTCCGGAAGCGGGAAAAGTTCGTTTATATCAGCCAAAAAATAGCTACAATGGGGCTTGAAACAGAAAACACGAGTGCCAGTCCAGGGAAGATCCCTTTTTGATCCGGTCTTTACCACTTCTCCGACAGCACAATATCCGTACTTCAAGGGATAGGAAAACCCCTTTTTCAGATCCGGAATACTGGAGTCCAAATCCATGTGTTCCGGTATCCGGCCCCTGTACACCAGCATCTCGGTCCCCGCACTGATCGCGGAAAAAGAGGTTTTGACCAGTACTTGACCTTTTTCCGGCTCGGGTATCCTTTCAGATTTTACCTTTACTTTCCCCGGGCTGGTAAATTCAGTGAATTTTCGCTTCATGCCGTTTTCCACTCCGGACATCCCCAGAAAACAATATCCTCTCCCACGGACAAAAAACGGCTTTTCTTGAATCCGAGCTGACTTAGGCCATAGTGGGAAAGGGCGTTGTAACCTCCCACCAACCTGGGGGAAATGGTTAACAGGAGGCAATCCACCAGCCCGGCGGACAAGAAGTTGCTTATAACCCTTGCGCCTCCCTCCACCATCACACTTTCAATATTCTGATTTTGCAGCAGGGACATAAGATGGTTCAAATCCAGCAAGCCGCTTTCTTCAGTTTCACAATAGAGCTTCTTGTAGCCGTTGTTTGTAGTGTAAAAAGTGTCAAACGGCCCGGATTTCCTCGAACCCACAATGAGTACGTTTCTCTCCTGTTCCTGGAAGACTTTGGCGTCAGGAGATATTTTGCCGTGCGTATCCAGGATTACGGGTGTGGGGTTGTTTCCTGGTACCAGACGTACAGTAAGACGGGGATTGTCAGCCATTACTGTTTTTATGCCCACTAAAATGGAACTGTGCAGGCTTCTTAGTTCGTGGGTGAGAGTGAAACTCTCTTCTCCGCTCAAGGTGAGTTGTGTTTTGTCCATTGCAGCGATACTGCCGTCCAGGCTCTGGGCGTAGGTAAGGGTGATAAAAGGGCGGTTTCTGGATTTGTCCGAATCTTGGGAATCCTTGATCCATTCCAGTAATTCATTTAATTGGGTTCTGTAGGAGTTGTCAGAATCAGTATACATGTTATCCACCTGCTTTAGGATGATGAATTATTAGCTTTATTATTATCAGCATAAATATTATTTTATGGTAAGATCAAGGGGTTTATTGAACATATTCAAAATTGTGGACAGACTTATGCAGTTAATTTATATTAGTGCAGTAGTAGGTAATATAAGATTGTCAGTAGACTCTTAAAGCCTTGAACTTAAAACCGTGAGCCAGCGAAAGGTTAATAATATGTCGTTGTTCCGATTTTTTAGAGACAAGCCGCCCAAACTGGACTGGATACAGGTGGAAGTGACTTCCGGGTGCGACGGGGATTGTATATACTGCCCCAGGCATGTATACAAAAAGCAGTGGAATAACCGGCAAATGACGCTGGATAAGTTCAGATCCTTGAAGCCTGCATTCAAAAAAGCGGATCTGGTGCATCTGCAGGGATGGGGTGAGCCCCTCCTGCATCCGGAGATTAGGGAAATGGTGAAAATAGTAAAGGATTGCAGGGCAAAAGCCGGAACCACCACCAATGCTAATCGTCTGAATCCTTCCATGGCCGAGGGTTTGGTAAAAAGCGGGCTCAATATAATCGGGTTTTCCCTTGCAGGTATTTCCGCGGAAAAAAACGATTCCATTCGCAGGGGAACAAGACTGGATTCAGTGATCGGGGCAATCGAAAACCTGCACCAGGCAAAAAGGAAATTGCAAAGCGCCTATCCTGATATTCACATGGCTTATATGCTTCTTAACTCCAACTTGGATGAGTTGGAGGATATGCCGGATTTTTTTGCGAAATTAAAAGTGAACCAGGTGGTGGTTAGTTCCCTCTCACTGATTTGTTCCCCGGACCTGAAAAAAGAATCCATGCTTGCAGAAACCGAGTTACAGTGGGAGGAGTTGATGAAAAGGGTGGAAAAGGTGCAGGAGGATGCAGTTAAAAAAGGTGTGGACATGCACTTTCAACTTGTATCACCGCTAATAGGGCCCAAGCCTTGCGAGGAAAACGTTTCCAGGGCCCTGGTCGTGGATGCGGGCGGGGAGGTTTCTCCCTGTGTACTGGCCAATGTCCCGGTGGATTCTGGTTGTACCTACTGTTTCGGGCAGGAGGAGATCGAGTTTCCCAAACTCCGCTTTGGCAATTCTTTTGAGCGATCGCTGGGACAGATATGGAGAGATCCGGATTACCGCAAATTCAGGAAAAGGCATTTAAAGGGCGATCTGCCCAGTATTTGCCAAAAATGCTATAAAAGCTATGTGGTAACAAAAAGCCCGCATCAGGGAATTCCTGCAGGCGGGCTTGTATAACTTGTTCTATTTTATAAAAGTTTACTTGCTGACCCAAAAGGGAGTTCAGAAGGGAGTAAACGGGACCCGAACTCGGCCAATCAGTGGACGCGCGCTTTTTGCGATCCGCTGCATTGGCGTGGTTGGCTGGCATCATGCAGCAGCTATTTGCCGAAGGAATTTAATGATATTGCCACTGAAGAAAACTCACGCAACAGTTGTTTATCAACAGTCACTAAAGCGACTTTCAGGTCATTTGCCGCAGCGATAAATTCGCAATCATAAGCAGAGCAATTGCTTGCCGAGGTAAGTCTTAAGACTTCATATGAAGGGACTTCATATTCTCGTCCCTTCAGTAAGTTCAGGGCACTATACATTATCTGCTGAGCCTGCTCCAGCTTTATGATATTTTTTCGCATATAAAGAGTAAGGACATTGCGGAATTCGCTACGCCATAAAATTGGGGCCGCCCACTCTCTGTCCTTTTGGAGGGCTCGTTCCGCTAAAACCGATTGTTCGCTCGACAGGAAGAAATGGCCGATAACATTTGTATCCACCACAATCATAGCCGATCTTCTGATTTTGCCTGATTAAATTCCTCATCACTGATCGGATGTCCGGCTGTAAACCGGCGGAGCTGGCGAGCATTCTCAAGTTCCTCGTCAAGGTTGGTTCGGCGGCTAGTAACAGCATTTTCAATGCACATGATGATCTCGCTATTGATGGAACGCCGATTTGTTTCTGCGACTGACTTGAGCCGCTCGTAAAGCTCATCAGGTATATTTTTTACCGTAACTGTTGCCATATTGATATCTCCAATTGATTTCATTATGAAACCATTGTGAAACCAAACAGAAGTCCTGTCAAGACCAAAACATTCTTTGTATCACCCAACGAAAAGCTCAGCGGTTCCAAACCCTCGAACCCTGGTTAGACCGAGCCATCTCAAATGTTTTTTTCAATTTCTGTGATTTTGTTGGTCACTTCATCCGCTTCCCCTGCGCACCCCAGTGTCCAATAGGCATCCCGTGATTGTCGGAGGATATCAAGCGCTTTGTCGCAATTTCCCAACTTATACATTAAGGTGCCCAAATTTCGTCCCACTAGGCTGATGGTATCCTGTTGTTGGAGTCTGCACAGTAAATCGTATGATCTCTTCACATAATATTCAGCTTGTTTGCGGTTCCCCTGGCGCAACGCTCCATCCCCAAGTTGGCAATTTACTTTAGCGAGGCTGTCGATGTCCCCCAGCCGCTCGTATACCGGAAGCTCTTCTTCCCGCCTGATGCGCAGGGCCTCGTCCAGTTCTCCCCTCATCTCAAAAATGTCCGCGATTTTTCCCATGGTAACCGCGCGGGAACGCACGTCATCAATGTCTTTAAAAACACGTTCGGCTTCTTCCAGAACCTCCATCGCTGAATCGGGTTGTCCCCGAAGAAGCCATGCGTCCGCCGCTCTGGCGAGCAATCTGCCGCGGGAGGCCTGTTCCCCTTGCCGGGGGTTTGCTCCAAGAGCATCCGCTAACTCCTTGTATCTCCCCCCATCCTCAAGTTCAGAACTAAGCGGCCAGGGCTTGTCCCAGGACAGCGACCTCCGGGTGTCTTCGGGGGGGACGTAATCTGGAGACTCCGGTAGAATGAAGACTGATGATCTTACGGACCACAGATCTGGTGCGTGGTCGTGAACCAGCAGAGGTAAATCCGGGGTTCCCGCCATGATCAAAGCGTGCGGACAAGCCTGCATCAGCCAGTTGCGACGTTCGTTGAGAATGTCCAACGTACGCGCCCAGGCAGCCTCGACTTCGTCCCGGTCTCCCTGTGTGGAGACAAAAATGATCAGCCCTTCTTTTTCCTTTGAGGAGGTGTTTTCATCCAGGTTGGCTAATTCTTGCGGAAGTTGCTCGAGTTTGGACGCATCTTGGAAATGAATCCGGCGGAAAGATTCAGGGAATCGATTTGCCAGCCGGTCCGATACTTTGTTGAGGGTGGAAGGTCCAGGTGTTGCGACAATGAAAAACGCGAAGTCCTGGCATAGCTCCAGGTAGACACACAAACGCTCGAACGGGTCCTCCTCTTTAGTTGGTTTCTGCAGATGTGTGTCTTGCTCCGGGGAATAATTAGACCTAATGTTCCGCATCAGTATCCAGTGCCCTCTGCAGTCGTCTACCGTTGCGGACAAGCGGATGGACATCGAACCACTGACGACCGTTACGATAAGAGAGGATGAAGTGATGGTCGAACAAGTCCGCAAGCCGGTGAATTTCTTCACGGGAGTGTTGATGCAGGTCCTGCTGCGTGGCGATGCGCTTCAGAAGGTCAAGGCTTTCATCTGTGATGGCCTGGTCGTAAAGATTGGCCGTCTCCTCGATCACAGCACTGACCAGTGGTGCGACGTCCTCGTCTGATGCGGGAAGAGGCACTTGGCGGAGACGCATTCTTACTAACAGCTCCCGCACCATCCGCAACAGATCTCTGGGATATCCTCCAGATGCCTTGATTAGTTCGCGCAACTGCCGGGACGTGGCAAACAATTCCTCGCGCTGCAGTCGTTTATCCAATAATCCCAGCATGGCCTTAATACCGTCCTCATACTCCTCTCGGGAGTTGTTACCCTCGTGTACCTTGCACATGGGCAAGGTGTGCGGACGGTCGAACTCGGTGGAAGCACCGAATTCCACGAAGGCCATCCACGGGGGCACGGTATAGATCACGTTGAACGGGAGCCGCAGAAAATCGGCATCTCGAATGAAAACATGCTCAGCGCTTTCCCTGACCTCTTGGGCATTGCGCATATCTCCCCGCAGTTTCTCGAAGCTGTCCATGATCAAAACTACGCCTTCACACCCGCTGTTTCGCCTGTTAATTACTGCCAACGCCTCGTCGAAGAATTCCAGGCACTTCTGGGCGAGTTCGCTGATTCGGCCCTGCTGTTGCAATGCCTCGTCCAGCGCCTGCTTGAATCCGGCGTTCTTCTTGAGGCTGGCCTGCAACTCTCCCATATTCGGAATGCCCGTCCTGACGTGATCGAGATTGACTTCCGAATTAAGAAAGTTGTACAATCGATCCCAAAATCGTCTGATTTGGTTTTCACCGGCGCCGTATACTTCATTCTCGAGATAGCTGTCTACACCGGCTGCCATGGAAATCGGCAGATCGCTGACTTGGGCTGATTGTGATCTAACGGCTGTGGTAACCGGCCGCTGAATGCAGAGCGAAGCGGCGCTTTCAGCGGTCCGGTTGATCGATTCGTTATACTATGTTCTCCCTCTAGGCACTGCTCTATATTTGAGGGGTTGAAATTCAAATTGGTCAAGGAATTCAGCAGCCGAAAGATACTCTAATGAGGGAGCGGCTCCCTCGTGTCCGAGCTTAACCAAAACAATCGAAGTGTTTTCCGTATTGCTCCTGAAGAAATCTAGTTGCCGGTGAGAGACCAAAATGTTTTGGCCGATTTCCATTGCGCTAGACTTCACCTCCACGTAATGGGTCTTTATTTCTCCGTTTTCTATTCTGGCTGAGCGTATATCGTAAACTGAGTTCGGCTCCACTTGCGAAATCCATTCAACATACGTTGTAGGTATTCCTTGGCCTTTTACATAAGATATTTCGCGTTCATAAACAGCCCGCTCACCCATAAACTCAATTTCAGGATTCGGCTCTGGAGGATTCAGTGGTGGACTAGGAGGTTCCTCTCCCGTTACCTCGAGGCCCGCACCGAAATATCTCATATGGATTCGGTTTAGCACTTCCAGCTCTCTACGGGAAACCATTGCCTCCGTTTCCGTTTGCTCAGGAAGTGTGTTATAAGTGGCTGAGAATGCATCCTCTACTATCTTTTGAGCGTGAGATCTTTCTATATACCTTAGGCCGTAGCCCCACAAACTGTAAGATGGCGTATAGACTCCTACCTTAAAGTCATAACTGAGGGGCTTGGTAAATAGGGTGACATATTCCGGCCTTGCGACCGCGTGATAAACTAAGTCAACATCTAGAAAATCCAGCGTGACATCCGTCCGAGGTAGCCCGTCTAGAGACACGATTTCCGACATTCCGTGAACGCCTACTATTGAGGCTGGACGTTCTCGGTCTTCTTTATAGGTGAAGGTAAAGAATACGAACTCTTCGTCCGAAATCTTTTCTGCTGGGAGACATGTAGGCGGCAAATATAAGGGCACGTGGCCTCTATCAGGTATGGCGAAGTTCATACACTCGTGAAATCCTTCGCCACCAACCCCGGTAGCATAAAGCTCCAAGTAATCATTGTATTCTTCTTCAGTCGGAGCTACTGAGTACTTCAGATGCTTTGGCAAATGCTGCCGATGATCATAGTGGACCTTTATCGCAACGAACCTCGTCATGACCCGCTATGCACCTCCCTTTTATCGTTGACTCCGTATAATGGCTGAGCTAAGCGGCGCCTCCGCTTGAGCGATTTGTTAGCCCAATGCTCTCGCCGCCAATATACCTTGTTCAGACCTTTACCTATTTAGAGATCATCATTTCTATTCTATTATCTTTTTTCGCTAAGGTTATTTAACCGCTGCGTCAAAATTAAACTGATCATGGACCTTGCCATTCCACCAAAAATCGGTATGAAACTCATAATTTCGAGAAACATCAAATTCCTGTCACTTATCAGAGTCCCCAAATTATCCTGCGGCCCATGCCTTTCAAAGATCCTCGTCTCAACATTTGCGTTCTTCATGTAAACATCTACTTTGTCCGAATCATTATCGATCGAAACAATTTCCATAGAAATCGCATCTTGAGGGTTGAAAAGCTCAACCTCTAGGTCGAGCGCATAACCGTCTTTCTTTAGCTCTTTCACTTCGCCAAATCCCACCGGTGGCGTTTTGGATATGGAATAATCGATTATGTTACTGTTACTTGAAAGCCTTATTTGGACAGGCTGATTCTCCACGGCGACATTCCCAGTACATACAACATCAACAGAAATTAGATATACGGATTCAACTGGATTTCCCTCGTACCTCACCGTAAGCTGATCTCTAATCTTCTCA
>CAJXKR010000088.1 GCA_913055815.1 uncultured Desulfohalobiaceae bacterium
AAATATTTGCCCGTTGGCCATCGCCTCTTTAACCTCTTTACTCCCCTCGGCCTCGACTTCCATATCAAGGCCTTGCAGTGGTCTTGTTCTGGTGTTGTTTACTGATAAATTTAACGCAGGGGCAACTCCCTGTGTTTGCCCCGAAATCCCCTATGGTTGCTTGGCTTTTAACCGGATGGATCGGCGGTGATTAATATCGGGATTGTTTTTCATAATCCGGCATCCTAATGCAATTCTCCGGTGTTGTTGGAGAAGCTCACCCGGTATTCCCGGGGCCCCAGGTTGGAAAACACCCAGGTGTCCAGGCCCAAGCTGGAACGCTTGTCTGTTCCCAGCCGGGTGGTACCCGGGCTTTCATGCTTGTCCAGTATCAGCTCCAGCTCGTATTTAAGCGGTTGGGAGAGGTACAATCCGGTAAATAGAGCCAGCTTTTTTTGCCTGCTTCCTCCGGGGAGGAACGTGCGGTAAACACTCTCCGACACTGGACCCACTTCTATCTTGAAGGCCCCGGAACTGTTCAAAGTCTCCTTACCCAGCAGCGAATTAACTCCCAGGCTGATATTGCATCCCAGGTAAGGCCGCTGGTCCTCCGGGATAATTCCTTTTTGCGGTATGCACTGTCTGATACGTATCTTTATCCCGTCCAGGGCGTCCTTGAGCATGGTTTCCAGACCGGATGCGGACCTGGGTCCCAGGGAAAACAGCCCGGTATACCTGAGTAGCTCATAGGGGTTTTCCATCTCCTGCCTCAGCTCTTCCTCCCCCATGCCGACAAGGGAGAAAAGCCTCTGCTCATCCACTTTGCTATTTTCCTCCAGGATCTTCTGCATGGTCCTGTACTTGCCCCAACCCTGGAACAGGAGCTCGTAGAGACGCTGATTGATCACGTCCAGCAAGTCCTTGGTGGTGTTGGTCCCCCTGTAGACATCCTCGAAAAGCTCTTCGGTGTAGAATGTGGGCAAAGGGGAGCAGGTGCCGTACAGTCCCAGGATATTGGCGGTCAGGCTGTAGCCGTTTTCCCGCTCGTACTTTTCCACCTTTTGCACGTTGGTGACCGGGAAATCCAGGGACAGGTGGGGCTGGATCCTGATTTTGTCAAAAACTTGCCCGGTCCCGGAACCCTTGCCGCCGTTTCTGGACAGGAGATTTTTCAGGAGGCGGATAGCCTGGAAAAAGGAGAAGGAATGACCGTTCTCCAGAAGTTCTTTTTCTATATGATCTGCATGTTGCCGATTCTCTCCGGCCATACAAAGGTCTCCCCGGTTTCGGTTTCCTTTATCAGGAGTTTGGTGAAATTGTTCATGCTGGCAAACCTGCCCAGGAAGTGGTCTATAATCATGCCGAACAGGTACAAATCACCTGGACCTGCAAAATGATTCAGGCTGACCCCCATGTTGATTTCCAGTCCCCACATCATGGATCCCTTGACCAGTCTTTGCACGTTCCTGCTCTCCAACTCCCGGATACCTTCCACCCGGTTCTCGTTCGCCAGCACCCGTTTCTTGTCCCGGTTGCCCTCGCGCATCAGGTGCAACTTTAGCAGGGATTTCAGATTTTCCGGCCTGGAAAGGGAAGAGGTGTTTACAGTGAGCAGGGAGACCAGCCGCCAGAGCATATTGCTGCCCAGAGGGGGCAAAACCGCGGTTGTGGGCTTGATCAGGTTTTCTGGCCTTACAAAGTCCGGAGTGGAGTAGGTGGGGATTGTTATTTCCCCCGGTCCCAGGGATTCCGGTAGATTGCCGTTTGTACACAAAATATCCGCTGACAGTGTCTTCAGGTCAGTGGTGTTGAATCCTGGCGGATACGCCAAGCTTATGCTGAAGTCCACCCGGTCGTGGACCGGTGATTTCCGGATCTTTTCATTGTATACGAAATTGGATTCCGAGATGTTGAAACCGTGAAAGGGCTGGAAATACTGCGTCTCCCCCAGGCCTTTGACCACCCCGGAGACCTCCTCTATGGAATAAATCTGGTGGTTAGCCGCGTTTTTACCTCCCGGTCTGACGGGATACTCGGTCTGTTTGTGCTCCACGCTTATGGGAGCGGCGGGGTGGGGGAAGATATTCACCGCCGGGGTTGCGGAGAGGACGAAACTGTCCGAGTCCACTTTGAAATAGCCTATATCCGGATCCGAGGTTAGTTCCAGCTTGACCTCGAACTGTGTGGTGCCGCTTCTGTCGGTCCATTTTTCCCAACCTGACAAGTCCCAAAAGAGGAACTTCTCCGGCATATGGAAATATTCCTGTATAAGCCTGTAACCGATAAAGGAATTTGAGGGGTAGGGCAAAAGCGCCTCTTCCTCGGAAAAACCCACGGGCTGAAGGTGAAACTTGTCCAGCACGCAGGCCTCCTGGTTTTCCGGGGTGCTTATCAGGATGCGGTGCAGGTAATTGGAGAGCACATAGTTCATGTCCGAACCCCTTTTAAACCCCCCGCCCAGATATAGTCGGAGTCTTTCCACACCCCATTGCTCCGCAGTGATATTCTGCATTTGGAATTTTATGCTGATTACCGGCCTTTGACCAGTGGATTCGTGGTATTGTACCCCCGTGATCTCCACCGGATGTACATCCACGTCATAGCAGGTCTTGAACTTGCAGCGCGTACCGTCTACAGGGATGGACTCCACATACCCCTCGGCGGGAATGCTCCCTGTTTCACCCTGTTTTCCGATGGAAAACGCGATTATGGTCGCCGATGGTACGGGCCTCAAGTAATGCGGCCAGACCTGCCTGATGAAATTATGGATGATTTCCGGGAATTCGTCGTCAATCCTTTCCCGGACTGAGCCGGTGAGAAAGGCCACGCTCTCCAAAAGGCGCTCCACATCCGGGTCGGTGGAATGTTCCCCCAGCATGGGTGCAATCGCCGGGTTCTCCTTGGCGAATTCGGTTGCTATTTCCTTTAACCTGGACAGTTCCTGTTGGTAATAATTGTTTAACATCTTTCTCGCAATCTATCCTGTTCGAGGTCCTAAGTTCGATGTTGTTAAGAAAAAAAATTTTACCCTCATGCCCTGCCAGGACACAATGAGTCCTGCAATATCCCTTGATTGATGGAAAAACAGATTCTTAACTCTTGTTCTTACGTAACCACGTAATCACATTTAACTTGCATTTTCAGGTTTGAGCTGGTATTTAATTTGAAAAGCAAACTTGGCCTGGTTTACAGGCTAAGCCTTGATCACTGTTTTACCGCTAGCGTCGATGGAACTTTCGAACTGTATAGCGATATCCTCGTGTTCCAGGGCCATCACTGCCTGGATGTGAAAACAAAGCACCAGGCTCTGGTGGTCCTGGAAAACGAAATGCACCTTCACTTGGGAGAGCCGGGGCTCGTATCTCTCGATGGTATCGGATATGGTCTTTTCCACATCTCGAATTGAATCAGGAAACAGGGCGGCAAGTTCCGTGAAATCCGGCATTCCGTAATGTTTGTCCATCAAGGTTGTTCCTTGCTTGGTATTGAGCATTTTATGTAAATGCTCAATAATGGAGTCAACCTGCCGGGCATTGGATTGCCTGCGAAAATTGCCGGAACTTCCGTCCCTTTTCCTGATTCGATCAAAAAGCCTATGGTTTTGCATAGGAAGACTCATTACGTAGCTGGTACTTTCCAGGAATCTTCGGATTCGATACCATCGATCTCATGCTTCCACTTGATCTTGGAATAGGTGAAGGAAACCTTTTCCATATGCCTGTAAGGTTCGTTCTCCGACAAGAATGCCAGGGGCATATAGGGCTCGATTCCCACAATGATGGCATCCTCCAGGGTGATGGTGTAGTAGTGCTCTTCAGCCCCCGTGGGGCCGATGAAATATTTTTTTATGGTAACCTCACTTAGCTGTTCCCCGGTGCACAGAGCTTGATTCAGCATCGGGGAAGACCTGTCTATCTCTTTTTCCACAGTGAGGGCCCCGTGTATCCTTTTGCCGCTGGGAAGCCCGGATTGCGGATCTTTGGGGATACTGATGTCGTGATTCATTCCATAAACCAAAATGGTCTTTTCTCTGCCCTCCATTTCGCAAGAACCGTCAATTTTTCCCTGATTCTTGCCTTTAACTTCCATGTGTGATGTCATTGGCATAACCTTCACCTCCGTTTGGTTTTTAATGTTTAGTCCATATCAAGTTTGCCTACCAGTGAGAGAGTAAAAGAGGCTCCCATATATTTAAAATGAGGCCGAACGCTCAGTCCCACCTTATAAAATCCCGGTTCACCAGGAACATCCTCCACCGTGACTTGAGCTTCTTTCAGGGGCCGGCGGCTACGGACACCGGGCAAGGGATTGTCCATATTGACAATGTATTGCCTGATCCATTGGTTGAGTTCCCGCTCCAGGTCCACTCTTTCTTTCCACAACCCGATATTTTCCCGCTGAATAACCTTCAAGTAATGGGCCAGCCTGTTAATAATAAACATATAGGGCAGTTGGGTACCCAACCTATGGTTTAATTCCGCTTCTTTTCCCTCTTTGGTGTTTGCAAAGGTCTTGGGTTTCTGGATGGAGTTGGCAGAGAAAAAGGCGGCATTGTCGCTGCCCTTCCTCATGGTCAGGCCAATGAAGCCTTCTTCAGCGAGTTCGTATTCCCTTCTCTCGGACAGCAGCACTTCCGTGGGGATCTTCTGCTGGACTTCACCCATGTCCTCAAAACAGTGTACCGGCAGATCTTCCACTGCACCTCCGCCTTGAGGCCCGATAATATTCGAACACCATCTGTAATTTGCGAAACTGTCCGTGAACCTGGATGCCAGGGCGAATGCCACATTTCCCCAAAGGTAGTGTTCATGGTTCTGGGATACGTCTTCGCGGTAGTCAAAGGACTTCACCGGTTCCGTGTCCGGGCCGTAGGGGAGCCTGAGCAGAAAACGCGGCAAGGTTAGCCCGATATACCTGGCATCCTCGTTTTCCCGCAGGGCTTTCCACTTGGCGTATTGAGGCCCTTCAAAAGTCGAACTCAGGTCTTTTAGCTGAGGCAGGCCTTCAAAGGAGTCCAGTCCGAACATGGAGGGTGATACCGCTCCGATAAAGGGTGCATGGGCCATTGCCGCAACACTGGCAATATTGTTCAGGAGCTTGACATCACGGTTGCCGGCCCCGAATTCGTAGTTCCCGATCATGGCTCCGTAGGGCTCGCCCCCGAATTGTCCGTACTCCTTGGTGTAGACCAGCTTGTACAAACCGGATTTGGTAACTTCCGGGGTGTCTTCAAAGTCCTCCAGCAATTCATCCTTGCCCACGTTTAAGATCTCGATCTTGTTGTTCTCCCTGAAATCCGTCCTGTCCACCAGGAATTTCAGGGAACGCCACACTGACTCTTTTTTCTGGAATTCCGGATGATGCATGATTTCATCGAGCTGAGTACTGATTTTTTGGTCCAGTTCGGCAATCATGCTATCAACAGCAGATTTGCTGACTTTTTCCTCCGAGGACTGGGAAGAAGCGATCTGCGACACCAGTGCTTGCAATCCCCGCATTGTCAAGTCATAGGCTTCATCCTGTGGGGTTATCTGGGTAGACTCAATGATTTCTCCGAGTAGCGGTGATACCGCTCCCTCTTTTTGTCCTGTTTGTTTTTGTTCGTTGGAACTGGATTCGTTTTCCTGGGACATAATTTGCTCCTTTTATTCCTCTTCTAATCCTAGTTCAGCCAGAAGCTGCTTTCTTTGTTCGTCGTCCTCTACGATACTCTGGATTTTCTTCCGGAACTCTGGAATGTTGCTCAAGGGGCCCTTGAGTGCAAGCAGTGCTTCCCGAAGTTCATGCAACTTTTTGAGTTCCGGGACTTTTTGCACTACCGCTTCCGGCTCAAAATCCTTCATTGTATTGAAATCCAGTGAAACGTGCATTTCTGCTTCCGGATCGTCTTCCGCAAGCTTGTTGTCCACGTTGAATTCCGCACCCACCTCATAAGCGCTCAAGACATCGTTGAAGTTGTCCTTGTCAATACTTGCGGGTTTGCGGTTTTCAAGCCTCTGATCCTTGAATTTGTCTGTAAATTCAGCAAGCACAAGCTGCTTGAAGGGGAGTTCGACTTCTTCCTGGGCATCCCCGGTGCTGGATTTGTACACGATGTTCACCCTTTCCTTCGGGGCGACCGAAGTTTCATTAGCCATAATTACCCCCTTTTGCACTTAAAATGAGTTTTATTATTTTTGAATTTTATTTCCGAGTTCAAATTACAATCTTTTGTTACGGTTTGAGAGAACATAATAGCAGCCTGCTAACAATGTTACTCAATAAGATCGAAGAATTGACTTTTTGTTATGTATGAAAAAAATAAACATTGACCTTAGATCAATCTATTTTCCATAAAAAACGTCACAGAATAGACGTTAAAAATGAATCGTCGACTTGTCGGACGGTAAAAGCACCACCTTCTTAATAAAGCTTGACTACAAAAAGCAGTATTACTGAATTTTTAGCATCAATGGAATATTAAGCACAAAATTGCAAATAAAGAGTTTGTTGTCAATCAAAAAATCTGTTTTTAAAAATTTTAGTATTACTAATTGAAATCTATCTCGAGTTTTTCATTTAGTCGGTCTTACTTACAAATTCATCGCATCCACGGTACTGATACTTGCGATCATGTTGAATACAGCTTCTGCTTTTTGCTTGTACTTATCGTCAGACTGTTTTTTAAATACCTTGTAAATATTCTTTAAACCGTTCAGTGCAATTTCCGGCTCCCAGGCATCGATCCGGAATTTGGAAAAATCCTCCCAGATCATGTCCAGGTGGGGAATAGCGGTCTTTTCCTTTTTAGCCGAGACCAGTATTCTCACAAGTTCCAGACGCAAAAGGAATGCCGTTTTTCCGGAACCGGAAGTGCTGATTTGGTGTTGCAGAAAATTTACTGCTTTTGCGACTCCTTCTTCTTCGCTCAACATTTTCCTGGATTCAGTGATTGCCTCTGCAGTAGGGTCTTGTTCAGCGGAAGATGACAGACTGATCTCGTTGCTCTTGTCAGTATTGTTTTGCGGGTTCAGGTTTTGTAGCCATTGTTTGGTCTCTTCACTTGCAAAGGGAGTGCTGCCGTCGGAAAAGTAAAGCTCTATCAATCCCGGCAATCGCGTGGTAAACAGGTATGTTTCCAGACAGACTGCTTCGTGTGCAGCCCTGTATTTTTGACCCAAATTCAACAAGGCGTTTGCAGAAAACCAATTCAGGTCCAAAAGGAAAATGTGTTGCGGGTTGTTAAGGGCACTTTCCGCAGCAAAGAGCAGTTCTTCCCACTCTTCCTCGTTTTGCAAGCTTTCCAGCCTTGCAATGGTTTGCGGGGAGGGTGGAGGCAACCTGGTTACATTCTCCTTGGAGGCAGGTACCGCCTTTACCGGCTCCCAAAGGGCGAATCTCAGCCATCTGTAAGCTTGTGGTATATGGGACTTGTCTTCCCGGATTACTTTGGATGCCTGCCTGAATTTTTGAAAAACCGGGTTGAAGTGTTTGAGTGCATCTTCAAAACCGCTTAACTCCGCATCGCCGATTTCTACGGAAGCTCCGGGGGATTGGGTATGGCTCTGAGATGTTTCCTCTTTGTTGTCTCCTTCAGTATCTATCTTGGATTGCAGGTCCTTAACCTTCTTAATAACTCTTTCAGCAGATATATCCAGTTCACTGTCGTCTTTGAGGAATTCCTGGATCCGGTATATGCGTTGATGGGTTTCTTCAAGCTCTTGTAAGTCCACGTTTAGTTGAAGCCCGTTGTCAATAGCGGCTTCCGTCTTTTCCAACCACCATTCTATAGCAAATGCCCTGGCAGTGATCCTCCTTTTTGGCGGAAAAAGGCTTTCCCAGAAGTTTGCAATCAATTCGTCCAGGATAGTAACTGCCTGACTCAGACCATTAGCCCCGTTTGTATATATTAGCCCGGCGCATAGGTAGCTTGCGACAAGTATATCCTTGGAGCTCTGGTCCAAAATCCCGGAGGCAAGATTAACTACCGTGGACCAGCTGAATGTTTCCCGGGTTGTAGGGGATCCCAGCTTGTCAATTTCTGCCTGGAGTTGTTCGAATTCGTCTTCGTATCGAACATCCTCACCTGTAGGCAGTTCTTCTGAAATTGGTGTTTTGCCGAGTGAAGAATAATCCATAAATCTCTAAAAATTTTTTTACTGATGTCTATATTAGTCAAGTGTTCCATTTGTTGTTAATTTCAGGAAATCCTCAATTGCCAGTTGCCTTTTCAGGCATAAAAGACTTTTTGTATTCCCACCGCCCCCCCAGAAAACTGCCTGCGGTGCTACGCTGGATCGCTTTTTCAGGAGGAAAAACAATTTTGATACCGGAACCAGCGGTGCTTTTTCATCTCCTACGTCTATGTGCACAGAGAAAGATTCACGACGCGTTAGGGCTTCAATATTGTTCATCTTGTTCATGAAATCCGAGTGCCGGATTTTTGGATCTGATTTTAATACAACATTTCGGTATTTTTCATTCTTTTCAACTAGAAACTGTATATTGTTCTCCGGTGCAGCGGTTTTTTTCAAATATTTCTTGAGTTCCTTTATGTTTTGGAATTTTTTGTTTACAAGCTTCGCAAGCTGTTGCCAGGAGCCTTCGCAGGCGTAAGGGATCAGGTGCCAATTTTTAATCAGTTCCGGGTTCTTGCCGGAGCCAATCACAAGAAGGGGGTATTTCCTGGCGTATTTATCCTCACTGGACTGCAGTATACCGCAAATAAGTTCCTTGTTCGGTCCTTTTGCCCAGAATCTCCACCCCAAGACAGGATTGCTTTCCTTGTCTCCCCCTAACTGGCTATGTCCTTTGTCCATCCATTTGGCAAAACTGTTTAACACCGGAGTGGGGTGGCCAGCCTTTAAAAAATCTCCAGCTACAGGATGTTTTCCGAAAATAGCCCAGTTAAAGTCTTGTTTTGATTTTAATTCGAACACGGTACAATAACCTTCGGAGGATCACCGGGGGACATGTTCAATAGCCGGATTACCGGCCGTGCTCCGGAAATTTTGTACTTTACCCTGATATATTTAATACCCCTTCGCTTTAAAGCATTTGCTTGTTCTTCAAACTGGCTGATTGGATAGGTGTGTCTGCCTTTGGAAAAATCCTTCAGGAACTTGGCGAATGGCCTGAATCCGGTATATTCTTTTACCAGGGTCCGATCCGCAACCAGGATTTTCAGCGTTACATCGCCGCAGGATTCCGGAGACCAGGTAAAGGTTTTGCTCTCTGGATAATTGTAGTTTTTCAGTGCCTGAGTGCCTTCTGTACACTCCAGCTCCAGCCTGGTTGCATAGGGTGAGATTTTTGCGCCCGGGTTTGCCTCTGTGGGGGCTCCTTCCAATTCTACTTCGTATTCGGATTTTTTGGATTGGGCGGAAAAGGATCCTTTTGTAAGGTAAGTGAAAAATCTTGAGCTAAAAGGTATTTTGTTTCCTGCAACCTCTTTGGGGTAATAACCCTTTGAACTGCTTCTGGAGATAAACGGGTCGATATGGTCGGACTGGAACTTGTTTACATATCCCTGATCGCCAAAAAGCATGTCCAGTTTGACTTTTTGTTCATATACCCCTTCCACCTGGGACAAAACTTTTTCGTCCCACTTCTTTTGGATATAGCAACCCGTGTTTGAACACACGTAATCCCACAAGAAATTAAACGGTCCCTTTATCAGCTTGAAAAAGACCTCCTGCGGAGCTTCATGTTCCCATAATACGGAACGGATATCTTCTAGTCCCCGCTCGGCCTTGTAAACAGCAGCTTTACTGGTTGCCGGGTCCTGGTCAAATACGCTTGAAGCCAATTTATAGGAGGAGTGTGCAGAAGCGGTTGCGTTGGAAAGTTTTTTCAGGCTCTGAACATACTTGTTATATCCCTTGGCAGCAGACATGAGACTTTTGGAATCACCGTCCAGAGAAATGTTGTCGCCTGCCTTCCTGGCAGCCCTTCCCGTAGTTCCGCCGAAAATCCGGAGTCCTTTTCTTGCAAAGTCCTTGATCAGCCCCGTATTATCGCTACTGGAATCAGTAAGTGCGTATTTCTTTATCTTGTCATATACTTGAACAAGCTCTACACGTGACGGAGTTGCCTTGTTCCTGTCTGCAAAGGGTTGCAATTCCTGACTCATCTTTTTCAAAAAGCTAAAATAGGGACCGTTTTTTGCAGCAATCATCTTTGCAATCTTTTGCTTCATGTTTGGCCGTTCCAGCCTTTCCCTTCCGCGGTCAAATGCTTTTGCAAATTCGTACCATTGATTTATATAGGTTTTTTTATACCATTGTTTGAATCGATTCTTTTTTTTCTCTATTTTAAGCGGAGTCTGCAGGGCGTTTTCCATCCGGGAGAGCATTTCGTCTATATTTTTTAAACCTTTTGCGGTATATGCCGGTTCTATGATTTCGGCATCCTTGGGGGAGTCATTTGTCTGCCAGAAGTCTTCCAGGCGGAGCAAAGAAGCGTCCCTCTTCTCATTGTACCAAGCAATCAGCCACTGCATGGAGATGTTTTCCTTGGTTGCCAGGAATTCAAGCTTGGAGTGAAGCCTTTGCAATTCTTTTTTCTTCATCTTTTTATCAGCCCATAAAAGATAATACAGATATTGGTTTTTCATGAGCTCAAAATATTTGGAGATTATATCCTGCTTATCACGGGAAACCAGGTACTTGAACTCCGGAAAGGGCTTTTTTCTCAATTCAGCGGGTTTATTTATTTTTAGGCTTGCCTGTAGTAGGTTTATCCTTTTGATGTAATGCGGGAAGAATTTTGCCAGAACCGTGTTTGGGGTATCACTGGAATAATTTACGATTTCCTCGGTGCTCTTTTTGTCATAGGGCATCATGAAATCCTGTTTGAATAGTTTGCAGTATTTGTCTTTCAACTTCTTTTCAATGTTTTCGCAATGATTGAGTCCAAA
>CAJXKR010000089.1 GCA_913055815.1 uncultured Desulfohalobiaceae bacterium
CCGCCGGAAACAAAAGGCAGGAATGAATTTGTGACTGTCTGGAAGCTTATCCGGTAACCCATGGCCTGTGCACGCCTTTCACCGGAAAACAAGTCCCCGATCAGGGTGACTCCGGTATTCATCATACCGCCCACCCCTATGCCCTGCAGGGCCCTTAGCGCCAAAACCAGCCAGAAAAGATTACTAAAAGCGATCATTACCCCCGCTATTCCAAAAAGGACGGTACAGGGAACCAGTACCGTCTTGCGCCCGAAGCGGTCAGCCAAAGGCCCCAGCAGGGGAGTGGATACCAGGGCGAAAAAGGTATAGACACTCAGTACCAGACCCACGCTTTCTTCCGAAGTATCCAAGGGAGAGAGCATAGCCGGAAGTATGGGCCCGACAAGGCTGCCGCCTATCACTCCCATAACCAACACCGCTATAATCAACTTGAGGTTGTTGTCTTGCAGTACGCTCATATTCCTGCTTATCTCACTGATTCACACCAAAAAACCCAAATTTTCCACAAAAGGTATATAGGATATTTCTGTCATTTTTACTGTTTGGATGCAACTTAAAATCTGATCAGCAATTCTAATTTAATAAAAATTTAGTGGTAGATATAATGTTTATATTTCTAACACTAAAGCGAAACTTTAAATTACAACCATTCTTGTCATTCCGGCCTTGAGCCGGAATCCAGTTTTCCCAGCTCTTTTAAAAGGGTTGGATTTTTGTCTAGATTCCTGCTTTCGCAGGAATGACGGATAAAAGAAACTTTCGCTGTTGTAATATATCAAGAGCTAAAATTAGAATTGCTGAAATCTTTTTCCAAATCTAGACTGTAAGAAATTATTACTATAAAATATTATAAAAGCCCCAGCAATCTGAAAGGCTTTTACTTTAAACATAGCTATCCCAAGAACTGGAATAATGTAATAATTCATGCACAATCTATATATCTACACAAGCAACTATCAGGAAATCCTGGCAGGCAAGCTGGCAAAGGAACTGGCGGAAGATCCTGCTCCTCCGCTTTCTCCGGAGACCGTCCTGGTGCAGAGCAAGGGAATGGAACGCTATCTCTCCATGTTTTTGGCCAAGCATATCGGAGTTGCAGCAAACATAGAATATCCATTTCCAGTGGCTTTTTTCTACGAAATTGCCCGCAAGGTCATTCCGGATTTGCCCGAGGGATATCCCCTGTCCCCGGCAAGACTAACCTGGAAACTGCTGGCAATATTGCCAGGGAACCTGCAGGATCCGGATCTCTTATCCCTGAAGAACTACCTGCAAGACCCAGCTGATCAGGTAAAAGCGTATCAACTCTCCAGGAGGATCTCCGTACTCCTGGACCAATACGTCATCTTCCGCCCGCAAATGATCCGGGATTGGGAACAGGGAAAATGCGGTCATTTTTCCGGTCAAACTGCGGAAATGGAAAGATGGCAGGCCAAAATATGGGGGATGTTGAACAGTGAACAATTCCCAAGCCACCGGGCTGCACTCAAGGAACAATTTATCGACATCCTGCTTAAACAAGGAGAGGAACTGGACTTGCCCTCCAGGATCAATCTTTTCGGAATAGCTTCACTTCCGCCCCTGTATCTGGATCTTTTGCACGCCCTGTCCAGATACGTGCGGGTGAACATCTTTTTCTGCTCCCCGTCCATGCACTACTACGGGGACTTGATAGACAGGAGGCAAAAATCCCGTTTACTGCGTTCCGGTAAAGATATCAGCGCAATAGATGATCTTGACGAAGGGCATCCCCTTTTGTCCTCCCTGGGTAAGCTGGGAAAGAACTTCCTGTTCAACCTCTACGAAATGGACCTTCCCCTGCAGGAACTGGATTTTTATTCGGAACCGGAAAGAAGCAGCCTTCTGGGATGCTTGCAAAACGATATTTTCAATCTGCAGGAAAGTCCCGGCAGCGAGTCCAAAACTACCATCCTGCGTTCGGACAGGTCCATCCGGGTTCACTCCTGCCACGGGCCCATGCGGGAAATGGAAGTACTGCAGGATCAAATCCTGAATATATTGGACCAGGAGCCGGAGCTGAACCCGGAGGATATAGTGGTCATGATACCGGATATCGATGAATACGCTACTTATATTCATGCAATATTCGGGAACCCCGAAAACAAGGACATCCAACTCCCCTTCTCCATTGCAGACCATTCCCTGGTGCAAGGCAATCCGGTATTAAAGGTACTGACCTCCCTGTTTGAACTGCGGCAAACCCGGCTCTCGGCCCAGGATGTAATTTCGGTGCTGGAGGACGAGACCGTCTACACCGCCCTGGGACTAACACCATCGGATGTGGGGATTGTAAAGTCATGGGTGGCGGAAACCAGAATAACCTGGGGCAGGGATGCCTCCCAAAGAGCCGCACTAGGACTGCCGGAAACAGACTTGGGCACCTGGCACACCGGGATAAACAGAATCCTCCTGGGTTATGCCATGGATAGCAATGAACAGGAACTGTTCCAGGGCATACTGCCTTACAGTGACATCCAAAACAGCCAGGCAGAACTTCTCAATACCTTTTTGGATTTTTTGGAGTTTTTATTTCGGGCAGTGGAAGACCTGAACCAGAGCAAAACCCCTGGAGACTGGTATCAAACTGTCATGGATATACTGGACAAATTCAGCAGCGAGCGGGATGATACAATTATCCATAAAAACGAACTGGAAAACAGCATGCTGGAACTGCAGGAAGAAGCCTATTCCACGGGTTGCGAAAACCTGCTTCTCAAGCCGGAAGTCTTTTTCGACATGTTGCAGCAAAAACTCACTGACAAAAGTGCAGGACGCGGATTTTTGGCTTCCGGAATCACCTTCTGCTCCATGCTCCCCATGCGGGCCATACCATTTGAAGTGGTCTGTCTGGCCGGACTGAACGACGGCAAATTTCCCAGGCAGGACAAACAGCCTTCCTTCAACTTGATGGCTGCCTCTCCGAAACCAGGTGACAGATCCCTGCGTCTGGACGACAGGTATCTCTTTCTGGAGTCCCTGCTCTCGGCCCGAAAATATCTGCAGATCACTTATACCGGCAGATCCCTGGTAGACAACAGTTCCATCCCTCCCAGCGTTGTGGTAAGCGAGCTCCTGGACTGCCTGCACAACGGATACCAGGGTGAAGAAACCGATATTTTCGAGCAAATAGTAATACAACATCCATTGCATCCATTTTCACTGGCCTATTTCCAAAACCATCCGGAACTGTTCACCTATTCCAGGGAGAACTTTCTGGGGGCAAGGAATCCCGTCCAAAACCAACCCCTGCCAGTATTTGCATCTGAACAAATACCAGCCGGGGAATCCAGGCAAAACGTGGACATCCGGGATTTATCCAAATTCTTAAAGGACCCGGTACGCTATTTCTGTCAAGAGAGACTAAAGATATATCTGGAACATCAAGAGGAGGATATCCAGGAAACTGAGCCCTTGGAAGCTATTTACGGACTGGAAGAATACCAAGTCAAACAGACCCTTTTGGACTTTAAGCAAAAAGGGGGAACAGAATCCGACAAGGATCTCCTCCTGGCCATGGGCCGAATTCCACCGGGTTCCTTCGGTGATATCGTCTACAGCCAAACATCCAGGGAAGCCGATCATATCTGGCAGACAGTGAACCAAATCCACGGCGGCCCCCCGGAATTTTATTCCAAGAGTTTAAGCATTGATATCCAGGGAATCAACCTGACCGGACAAATAAGCTCCCTAACCGGCAAGGGGCTGCTCTCCTTCAGGCCAGGCAAGATCAAGTCCAAGGATTTGTTAGGGATATGGACCGAGCTTCTGTTCCTCTGCTGCAGTCAGGAAACCAATTGCCCGGGAACAACAGCAACCCTGGTGGGAAGTGACAAGACGATCCGGATAGACAGCCCTGAGAACCCCAGGATGCATCTGCAATCCTTGTTGCAGGTAATGCAAGACGGACTCACCACCGTGATCCCGTTTTTTACTTCCTGTGCCGAAATCTACGCCCGGGAGATCCTATCCAGGGACAAGAGCGAACAAGAGGCACTGAAAAGCGCAAACAAGGATTGGAGAGGGAACATGTACCAGCCAGGAGTGCGGGAGGATCCCTATGTAAAACTCTGCTTCGGCAGGGAACTCCCGGAAATACCGTACAAGGAAAGATTTGCCGAACTGGCAGTTGAAGTCTTCCGGCCAGTGATCCAGAGGACAGAGGACAGATGACAGAAGACAGAGGTCAGAGGTCAGAAGACAGTAGTCAGTAGTCAGTAGCCGGTTGTCGGTAAAAAAGCTAAAAGCAATTAGTGCAGTGAAAATTTGAGAATTTGAGAATTGGTGTAGATACAAGCCATTAGACGTGTTATAGGAAACAGTAAATTGGGTAGTTTTTTTCAAGCGTTAACAGTGAACGAAGAACCTTAAGCAATTAACCAACAACAAATAACTATTAAACCGATAACATTCAAGCACTTTAAACTTTAAAACCATAACACCCTTAAAACTCTAACACCCTAAAACTTTAAAACCATAAAAAAATATGCAAGAATTCGATTTGACGAACTCCCCGCTGGACCGGAACAACCTGATAGAGGCAGGGGCAGGTACCGGCAAGACCTTTACCATTTCCGGGATCTACCTGAGACTGCTTTTGGAGAAAGGATTGAGGGTAGAGGATATCCTGGTGGTAACCTTTACCATTACAGCCACCGAGGAGTTGCGGGACAGGATACGCAACAGGCTCTCCACTGCCCTGCAGTACTTCCAGAATTTCGATTCCCTGGAGACAGAAGACAACCTGCTCTGCAAGCTGGGAGAAAGCATTGACCCTGTTCAGGCAACGCCACTGCTCAGGACTGCACTGCAGAATTTTGACCAGGCCCGGATTTTCACAATCCACGGCTTTTGCCAAAGGCTGCTTACGGATCACGCCTTCGAGTGCTCCCATCCCTTTGAGCAAGAGTTCTTGACAGACCAAAGCGGAATAATCCGGGAACTGGTCCGAGATTTCTGGCGAACACGCATACAGGACCAGAGCGCTTTGTTCGCCTCTTATGCAAGACAGAACAAACTAACCGAAGAGGAACTAATCAAGCTATCCTTAAACTGGATCAAGCATCCCAAGATCAATATCCTGCCAGCACCTCAATCCATCCGGACAGAAGAACTCCAGGAACACTTTCAGTCCTGTTTCGAGCGCGCTAAACAATGCTGGCAACAGGAAAGGGATGCAATCCTGGGCAAGCTTGTGGACAATCCGAATGTCAAGAGAAACAAAGATTATAGCAAACATGCCCGGAAGTTGGATTGGTATTTTATGCCCTACACTGCAAGTACTGAATATGAGGAGTGCTTGAAAAAATTCAGCAGCGCGAACCTGGTCCCTGAGAATCTGGTCAAGAAACACTGCACCCCGCCGGAACACGAATTTTTCCACTTATGCCATGAGCTGTTGGAGACCGCTGACAAACTGCGCGACTTGTTCGAACAGAAAACAATCTCCCTGCAAAGCGAGCTTCTGCAATTCATTGCCCTAGAACTCCCCAAGCGCAAGGAAAAGCTGGGTGTGATCAGCTTCGACGACCTCTTGAGCAGGACCTACAGCGCCCTTAGCAAGAGCGGCCATAATCCATTGCTCCAAACTGCCAGACAGAATTACCAGGCAGGCCTGATAGACGAATTCCAGGATACTGATCCGGTTCAGTGCAGGATTTTCACCACCATATTCGGGGACAAGCGCCCCTTGTTCCTGATCGGGGATCCCAAACAGGCTATTTACGGATTTCGCGGGGCTGACGTTTATGCCTACCTGGAAGCCAAACAGGGTATAGACAGGCAATACACCCTGAAAACCAACTGGCGCAGCGAAGAAGGGCTTCTAAAGGCGATAAACCGCATTTTTGCCAGCGAGCGGCCGTTTGTATTCGAACAGATAGAATATCAACAACTGCAGGCACCGGATCTGGAGCAGGACAAAATAATAATACAAGGGGAGCCGAGCGCAGGCACGGTGATCTGGAACACTGACAACTGCCCGGAAAAATCCAGGACAAAAAACCTGGCCAAGGGGACTGCAGAGGAACACCTGGCTGCAGCCACGGCCCGGGAGATTTCCCGTATTCTGCACCTTTCGGATCAGGAGGCAGCCTATTTCCGAACAAAAACAGGTAGTCACCAAATAAGCCCGGAGCATTTTGCAGTCCTGGTTCGCACCCATAAACAGGCCTATCTGGTGCAAAGGGAACTCAAAAAGGCAGGGGTTCCGGGTGTAATGGCCAAAAGCGGAAACATCTTCGACTCCGAGGAAGCCCGGGAAATCAAGTATATTCTATCCGCACTGGAAAACCCCGCACACACCCCTTCCATTTGCAGCGCGCTCTCCACCACCCTGCTCGGGTTCTCGGCACAGGATATTTACCATCTTACCCAGTATCAGGAACAGTTCGTGCATTGGGTGGGTGAAATGCACAGATACCAGGGGATATGGCAGGAAAAAGGGATAATGTCAGCACTGACCAGATTGATCCGGGAGCAGGAGATCCGGTCCCGGGTACTGGCACAGGAAGGCGGGCAACGCAGGGTAACCAACTTGGGCCACCTGGTGGAAATCCTGCACAGACAGGAAAGGGAAGAACACCTCTCCTCCAGGGAACTCTTGCTCTGGCTGGACAAAAAAATGCAATCCCGCCCGGGAAACGACGAGGAATACGAACTGCGCCTGGAAACAGACGAAAAAGCGGTTTCCCTGATTACAATCCACCGCAGCAAGGGACTTCAGTTCCCCATCGTCTTTGCCCCGTTTGTTTTTTCCGGGAGCAGGATAGAACTCCCGGCCCTGTTCCACGACCCGGAAAACCGGGATGAACTTAGCATGGATCTAGGATCCAGGTCTTCTTCCCATCACCTGGATCTCTACTCCCGGGAACAACTAGCGGAGAACCTGCGCTTATTCTACGTAGCCCTGAGCCGGGCAAAACACCTTTGTTACACAGCCTGGGGGCATCTCAATATCAATCAGACATCGGCACCGTTTTACTTGTGGCACACTGACAAGAATATACCCGGCCAAGAACAGCAAGAGTGCCATAAGAACCTGCAGTTCTTTTCCGAGAGCGGGGTACAAACCGCCCTGCAGCGTCTGAGTGCCGATTGTTCACATATTGCGGTCCGGGATATGCCCGTGCAGGAGCAAACTCCCTGGCACTGGGATTTTGCACAGGATTTAGCCGGGGAGAATCTCGGGATTAAAAGGAGCTTACAGACAAACAGGCTGCTTTCCAGCTTCACCTATTTAATCCGGGGAAGCGGTGAAGATGCAAAAGGTTATGATGAAATCGACTCCCCATCCACAGAAAGCGAATTTACTGCAATGTCCGGATTTCCCAGGGGAATAAAGTCCGGGAACCTACTACATTCCCTAATGGAAAATGCGGATTTTGAACAAACCGATCCTGGCGCACATGCCCCCCAGGTGCGCAACACCCTGCATTCCTACCGTTTCCACCCGGAGTGGGAGAACACCTTGTGCACAATGCTGTCCGAACTGTTGCAAACCCCGCTGCATACAGAACAGGAGATAATTCTGTCCAGTCTCCCTGCAAATCTGAGAATACACGAACTGGAGTTCTACATTCCCCTGTCCCGGGTAACTCCAAGGGCCTTGCAGGAGTTCTACTCACAACAGACTGGGCAGGGAATAAACCGCCGATTCGCCGACAACCTGGGAAGGCTAGTGTTCGCACCGCACCAGGGATTCTTGCGGGGCTTTATAGACCTGGTATTTTACCACCAAGGTAAGTACTACCTAGTGGACTGGAAATCCAATTATTTGGGATCCGAACCGGGAGATTACGCTTCAAGTACACTGCAGTCGGTAATGCTCCGGGACTTCTATCTCCTGCAGAGTCACCTCTATGCCATGGCGTTGCAGCGGCACTTGAGACAAAGAATCCCGGATTTCGACTATGCCGAACACTTCGGGGGCTTGTTCTACATATTCCTGCGCGGTGTGGACAAGAACGTTCCCGGACAGGGAATCTTTTTTCAACAGCCGGGTCGGGATTTCCTGAATAATTTGGAACAATTCCTCCTACCGGTTTAAATAAGACCCTCTCCATCCTGTTCAATTTATTCCCGGGATCAAGTTTTCGAATCTATTTAGCCCTGAAAACATAACTTACCACAATTGACACAACCGCTCAAAGTAGATAAAATGCTGAAGAATATGATATAATGGGAAATTTGAGAGTTTGACCACCTGAAAATCCAGTTTGCAAATTAGATAGTTGCCAAAATTAAAAAAATTTTTATCCAGCCCTTGCGGAGGACTGCACTGACTAGTTGGAGAATATGAGCGATAATAAGAGCACAATTCTAATAGTGGACGATGAGGAAAGCAATATAGATTTTTTGCTGGAAATTCTGGGTGACAGATACGAGGTCAAAGTGGCGCTGGACGGCCCCACCGCCCTGGAACAGGCCCGTAACTATCAGATCGACCTGATTTTATTGGATATTATGATGCCGGAAATGGACGGTTTCCAGGTCATTCAAGAGTTGAGATCGGATCAATCTCTACGCGATGTGGCAGTGATATTTCTGACCGCACTTAACGATACTTCCTTTGAGGAAAAAGGATTGGAGCTGGGTGCAGTGGATTATATCACCAAGCCCTTCAGCCCCTCTGTAGTCTTGACCAGGGTGCATAACTACCTGGAACTTCAGGCCGCCAAGCAAAGCTTGAGAGCCCAGAACAAACACCTCGAGGAAAAAGTCAGGGAACGAAGCAAAGAACTGCAAAAGAGTTACGAAGCCACGATAGGATGTCTGGCCTCACTAGCTGAAACCCGCGATCCGGAGACCGGTAACCACATTCAAAGGACCCGCTACTATGTAAAGGCGATTGCCGAATATTTGTGGAAACTTCCCAGATTTTCCTCCTATATAGATGAAAAATACATCCACATCCTGTTCAACTCCACTGCACTCCACGATGTGGGCAAGGTGGGCATACCGGATCACATCCTCCTGAAGCCGGGCAAACTAACTCCCGAGGAATTCGAGGAAATGAAGCAACACACTACTTACGGCAGGAACACCCTTTTGACTGCAGAAAAATCATACGGTTCCAGCATCTACCTGAACCTGGGAGCTGAAATCGCCTATTCCAATCACGAGCGATGGGACGGCACTGGATACCCCCAAGGACTGCAAGGCGAAGAGATCCCCTTGTCAGCCAGGATCATGTGCATAGCAGACGTCTACGACGCCCTGATAACCAAACGCGTTTACAAGCCAGCTTTTTCACAAGAGGATGCTGTCCGGATCATTACCCAGGGTGACGGCAGAGTAATGCCTTCCCATTTTGATCCAGACATATTACGTGCTTTTATGGATCTCTCGGATCACCTCAGGGAAATCGCTATCCAGTATTCAGATAAGGATGAACTGGGATAACACGGCTTTAACAAGTTCGTTTCCATACATTTCGATCCCATATGAAAATTATTCCACCATTCTTGCCATCCCTGTTTCTCGGAGCCGGGGCTATCATTATCCTGGTTATTTGCCTTATGATGTTCCGGTCTTTTTTGGCCAACCGCATATCCCGTGCACAACAAGAGGAAAGGGAAAAATGGGAAAAAATTGTTCAAGACAAGGACAAAGATTTGCAAGAAGCCCAGCTGGAAGCTGAAACCGCCAATTCTGCGAAAAGCCGCTTTTTGGCCAGTATTTCACACGAAATCCGCACCCCTATGAACTCGATAATGGGAACAACCGAACTTTTGATGAACACTGAACTTGATTCCCTGCAAGCCCAATACTTGAGCAAAATCCGGCATTCTTCCAAATCCCTGCTAAGGATCATTAACAACCTCCTGGATTTTTCCAGGATAGAGTCCGGGATGCTGGACATTGAAAAGGTCCCTTTCAGTCTGGATTCTTTGTTTGAAAGGATCTATGACCATTGTGCAAACTCGGCTCGGCAAAAAGGCCTGGAATTCACTTTTTATACAGACCCGGATTCACCTCGATACCTGAAAGGCGATCCCACTAGGTTGGCTCAAATCATGATCAATCTGGTCAATAATGCAGTCAAGTTTACTGAACAGGGCTATATCCGGGTGGAGGTGATCCCGGTTAGCGTGAAACCGGACAAAGTTCAACTGCAATTCCGGGTCCGGGACAGCGGAACAGGAATACATCCGGACCAACTCCACAAGATCTTCGAATCCTTTTTACAGGAAGAAACCTCGCTAACCCGCCGCCACGGCGGCCTGGGACTGGGATTATCAATCAGCAAACACCTGGTACAGATGATGGGGGGAGAAATCCGGGTGGAAAGTGAAGTCAGGCAAGGCTCCTGTTTTTATTTCCTGTTATGGTTTGAATCCGTGGAGGAGGAATCCGAGAAGGCACATGCACTGGAGGCAATACCTGAAACAGAAAGGGATGACAGGGAGGCGAAACCATCTTACGTGCAAAAAGGGATTAAAAATTTGCGCATCCTGCTGGTGGAAGACAATGATACCAACCGGGAACTTGTTAGGGAAATGCTGGAAGAGGCAGGTGCAACAGTAACTGAATCCACCAACGGAATAGAGGCTTTGCAAACCCTGCAAACCCAGGATTGCGATTTCGTGTTCATGGACCTGGAGATGCCGGAGATGAATGGACTGGATGCTGTCAAAAGAATTCGGAAAGCACAGGGTCCCGATAGTGAATATCCAGGGTCATCAGAGAACATAGATCCCGCGATTCCGGTTATTGCAATGACCGGCCACGCTTCCACACAAGACAGGGAAAAATGCCTGCAGGCAGGTATGGATGACTATATCTCCAAACCCTTTAACCTGGAAAAGATCCTGG